>JAGBGV010000075.1 GCA_017935805.1 Clostridia bacterium
GCCAACGAGGATACTCTTCTCTACGGCGTGGAAGTCAAGTTCTATAACATGGAAGTTGAAGTGAACGACAAGCTGGAATCCAAGCATGAGGGACTGTACATAATCGGTGACGGCAGCGGTATCACTCACTCCCTGTCTCATGCGTCAGCCAGCGGCGTTTATGTTGCAAGAAACATTGCCGGAAAATAACTAACCTAACATCGCTAAAGCCTTACCGATCGGTGGGGCTTTTTTCACGCGGTGGAGTGGGAAAATATGGACGTATTTTCCTACAATAATACATAATTCCAATATTTTAATCAAAAATTTTGAATTATTTTCCCGAATATATTGACTTTTTGCCTCTGTTCTATTACAATAAGTACGGAAATGATTAAAAAAATTGAATCATAATACAATACTTCAGGAGATTTTCTATGAGCGCAGACATTTTTGAAAAATGCAGAAAACGTTCCCGAGTAGACGAGGCAAAAGAGAAGGGTATATACCCTTATTTCCATGCACTTGAGACAAGACAGGACGTAGAGGTGGTTATGGAAGGCAAGCGTCGCATTATGCTTGGCTCTAACAACTACCTTGGTCTTACCACCAACCCGGAGATCATGGAAGCGGGCATCAAGGCTATTGAGCAGTACGGCACAGGTTGCTCAGGCTCACGTTTTCTCAACGGTACGCTGAAGATGCACCTTGAACTTGAAGAAGAACTTGCCGAATTTGTTCGAAAGGAAGCGGTAATGACCTTCTCCACAGGCTTCCAGTCCAACCTTGGTATTATCAGTGCCCTTGTGGGTATTCATGATTACGTCATTTGCGACAGAGAAAACCATGCATCAATATACGACGGATGCAGACTTGGATTCGGTAAGCTGCTCATGTATAAGCACTCCGATATGGAGGACCTTGAAAGACTTCTCCAGAAGGTGCCGGACACAAGAGGCTGCCTGATCGTTACCGACGGTGTGTTCTCCATGGGCGGTGATATTGCAAAGCTGCCGGAGATCTGCGCACTGGCTGAAAAATACGGCGCAAGAGTCATGGTAGACGATGCTCACGCTCTCGGTGTTATCGGTGAGGGCGGTCGCGGTACTGCAAGTCATTTCGGACTTGAGGATAAGGTTGACATTTACATGGGAACATTCTCAAAGTCTCTCGCATCTCTTGGCGGCTATATGGCGGCATCCCGAGAGGTTGTGGAATATGTTAAGCACGTTTCCCGTCCTTTCATCTTCTCCGCATCTATTACCCCCGCATCCGCTGCAGTTGCCCTTGCATCACTTCGCCATCTGAAGAGCCATCCCGAGATCGTTAAGAACCTTGCGGACATCAGCGCATACTTCAGAAAATGCCTGCATGAGCGCAATGTAAAGATCATTGATGCGGACACTCCCATAGTGCCCATATATACATACACCGAAGAGAATACCTTCATCCGCGCGCGCATGATGTATGAAGCGGGAGTTTATCTTAACCCTGTTATCACACCTGCCTGTGCTGAGGGTGAATGCCTGCTCCGTGCGACTTGCATGGCAACACATACAAAGGCGCTGATCGATGAGGCATCCGATATTATTGCCGCAATGATCGACGCACCAGTGCCCGGATATGAAAAATAAGGTAATTCTTATAACAGGAGGCAGCTCCGGTATCGGTAAAGCGGCTGCGGAGGCACTTCTTGCCCGTGGATGCACCGTTTATGAGGGTAGCCGTCGGGTCAGCAACATTCCCGGTGTGACTCATCTTCACCTTGATGTGACGGATGAGTGCTCTGCGAGGGAAGCGGTAAACGAGGTTGTAGCGCGTGAGGGCAGGATAGATGTTCTCATCAACTGCGCCGGTGCAGGGATCTCCGGGGCTGTGGAATTCACCGAGCATGATAGAGTCCTTTGGCAGCTTGACGTACTTTTCATGGGGGTAGACAACATGACAAGAGCTGCACTGCCTCATATGAGACTGGCGGGCGGCGGAAGAATCGTCAACATCAGCTCCGTTGCGGCGGAATTTCCCATCCCGTTTCAGACATATTACTCCGCATCGAAGGCGGCAGTCAACGCTTATTCTGCCTCTCTTGCCAACGAGGTACGCCCGTTTGGGATCACGGTGACTGCGGTACAGCCGGGAGACATCAAAACAGGATTTACTGCGACAAGAGCGAAATCAGCCGCAGGTGATGATGTATACGGCGGCAGGATAGCCCGAAGCGTGGAGCGAATGGAAAAGGATGAGCAAAACGGAATGAAGCCGGAGGCGGCAGGCAAAGCCATCGCCCGAATTGCCATGAAGCGGAGGGTGAAGCCGCTATACACCATAGGAATCTCCTATCAGCTTCTCGGAATAGTCAAAAGGATACTTCCGTGTGCTCTTGTAAACCGACTTGTCGGTATGATATACGGAAAGTGAAACTAAAAAAGCCTTACCACATCGGTAGGGCTTCATTTTGCTTATATACAACCACCAGTCATACAGGTGGTGGACCAATGCTTTAGCTTTAAGGCTCCTTTCGGCCATAACTTCGTTATAGGGGGCTGTCACGAAGTGACTGAGGGAGAGTGCATACCACCAGTTTCACTGGTGGTTTTGATTATTTGATAGACTATGCGTTACTTTTCTCCCCAGATTGCCAGGATTGTACCGTCTGATTTCATGATCACGTCATAAGCACCGCCAAGCACTGGAGGAAAGAGTTGATATGTTCGAACATAATATACGTCATTTACTTGGTCATACTGAACGTCGCAGCCCATCCACTTAAAAATGCTGCCAGTTGAATCCTCAAAGTGTTCTGCAATGGCAGCTTTTCCTTCTGCTGCGGCTGATTTGTAATCATTTAATCTGCCATAAGTTTTTTCAGTTTGGAAGTCTATGTTTTCGATTTTGTCAGAAAAATTGCTTATGGAAAATTCGCCTGTGTATTTCGATGTAGTCGTGGCAAAATACAAAGCGGCATACACAATAGAAAGTGATACAATAACAATAATGAGGACTATAATACGTTTTTTCATGATATTTCTCCTTTCGAAAAAAACGGATTTCTTTTACTAAATATTAGTATATCATATATTTGTTAAGTTGTCTACCTAGCCAGATGAATAATGCCAGATTGTTGTTGCAGGGGAAGTGCATCAAAAAAGCCTTACTTTACAGTAGGGCTTTTCTTTATATTCTAAAGCTGTTTTTTCAAAAATCACTTGACTCGAACGGATGGGTGGTGTATAGTTGTAATATGAAAAAATCGAGCATCAACCTCGGTGAGGAGGAGCACATGAAGATAGGATTTGGAGTTGCCGACATTACTCCGGCGGGCAAGGTTGCGCTGCAGGGACAGTTCAACGTTCGTATAGCTGACGGCATCCATTCAAGATTATATACCACAGCTATGGCGGTGGAAACAGAGGGCAAGGTGACTGTATGGGCATCCGTTGACCTGCTCCACATTATGCCGCCTGTGCCTGAAATGGCAGCGGAGCGGATCAGCAGAGTATTGCCCGGCTTTACGAAGGACGACCTTGCTGTATCCGCCACACACACTCACACAGCCCCGTATGTTGGTAGAGAGCAGGAATGTATGCTTTGCTCATTCAAGGCGGAGGAGAAGCTGTACAACGATCTGACGACGCCTGAGGAGTACGCTGAGCTTGTGGCTGATAAAATAGCCGAGGCGGCGCTT
Organism: Clostridia bacterium; assembly: GCA_017935805.1. Next base: position 3,665 of record JAGBGV010000075.1, read on the forward strand.
TCTGCTGTCTCGTCAATGGAGGAGTGCTATACAGAGGTGGCGGTGTCACGAATGACCACGTCATATTCTCGCCGCACGGTGTACAAGGACGGTCACGCAGTCATGTACGGCTCAACTCATGAGGACGATTTCCTCCGAATGGAGAATCACGACAGCGGTCCGTCAAGCTTCCTTTATGCATGGCGGTTGTCTGACGGGGAGCTCGTCGGTATTCTGGCAAATGTTCCTTGTCCCGCGCAGATTATTGAGAATCAGTGTGTTGTCTCCTCTGACTTCTGGGGATACGCACGGGATTACATAAAAACTCACCTTGGCAACGTGCCTCTTCTGCCGATTACAGGCTCTGCAGGGGATCTCTCACCACGAGACCTGCTTGTAACTATCCCCGGTGAGAAAAGCATGTGGGATGAAGAGGGCTGCCGCGATCTCGGAGAGAAGATTGCTCGCGAGATCATCAGACTGAAAGACGCACCCCTTTACCGCCACAGCGGTGAGGCGTATCACATGGTGAAGCACGTTCCACTGCCAATTTGGAATCCCACGGATGAGGAATTTGAGAAAGCACAGGCTGACATGGCCGGATTTATGAAAAAGTACGGCAAAAAAGACGGCGAGATCATCATATTCGAGGAGACTGACGGCACAGACGTGTTCGAGCTTTGCAGTGCTGACACAATAATCGGACGGCAGAAGCGTGGCAGAGTGACCGTTGACGGTTCAGTACACCTTTTGCGGCTCGGAAATGCGGTTCTGCTGTCCAACCCCTTTGAACTGTTCGTTGAATATGCTGACAGGATCAAGGCGGCATGCCCTGATGCTCATATTTTCGACGTGCAGATGACGGACGACGACCTGAACTACCTGCCTACCCCTTGGGCAATGAAGGCAGGCGGCTACAGCGCGGTGATATTTGCCTGCCAGTGTGCCGCTGATGCAGGTGAGCTGCTTGTCCGCGAGAGCATAAACGCAGTACGAGAGATAATGAGTAAGTAACATAAAGGAGAAATTACAATGTCAAGATATATTCCATTTCCCGCAGACCCGAACGACGCTCCCTTTGATATAAGTTTCATTTTTGAGGATGAGAAGCCTGCAGGCAAGCACGGTTTTCTTAAAGCAGACGGAGACAGATTCGTGTTCGAGGACGGCACGGTCGCAAGATTCTGGGGAACTAACGTAAACAGCGGTCACAACTTCCCCGACTACGATTACGCGGAAAAATTCGCTAAGCGCCTTGCAAAATTCGGCTGTAACATCGTCAGACTCCATCAGCTCGACGCAGAGTGGGCGACACCGAACATTTTCCAGTTCACTAAAGGTCCTCACCAGAAGAACACACAGACCTTTGACCCCGAGAGCATGAGACGGCTGGACTATCTCATCTACTGCCTCAAGGAAGAGGGTATCTACGTTTACATGGACATGTACACCTACCGCAAGTTCAAGACAGGGGATGGAGTTGAGAACGCGTTCCTGCTCAAGGACGGCGGCAAGCCTTACAACTACTTCGCGCCTCGCCTTGTTGAGCTGCAGAAGAAGCTGGCGTATGATCTGTGGAATCATGTTAACGAGTTCACGGGAGTGGCATACAAGGACGAGCCTGCTATCGTGCTTGCAGAGATCGTCAACGAGAGTGATTTCTCCATTTACAAGATAGACATTGAGCCTTACGCAACTATTTACCGCGACATGCTTGACAAGTGGGCAAAGGAAAACGGCATGGACATTGATGCATACACCTGCAACATCAACGATTTCGATGATCCCATTCAGTCCGCGTTCCGAGTAAAGCTGCAAGAGGACCACTACATTGACATGATGAACTGCCTCCGGGAGATCGGGGTGAAAATTCCCATCTGCGGCACAAACTGGGCAGTTACAAACGAGCAGAGAAAGCCCAACAACGTGTGCGATTTCAACGACAGCCACTTCTATTTCTACGATTGGCGTTGGAATCCGGGGGATCAGCGCTTCCTCAATACTGCACTTACACAAGCACCCGACGGATTCCTTCATCACATGGCGGCGGCTCGCTCCTTCGGCAGACCCATGTTCTGCTCCGAGTGGGATCTGCCATGGCCTAACGAGTACAGAGCAGAGTCTCCTGTCCTCTTCGCTGCGGCAGGACTGCTTCAGGGCTGGTCAGGCTTTGCTATTCACACATATGCTTACTCATCTCACCTTGAGAGGATGACCATGCTCGGCAAGGAGATCAGCGCGGAATCCATTGGCGGCACAGCTTACCGCGAGGGTATCTTCTCCACCTGGAACGACCCCGCAAAGTTCGGTCTGTTCTATCATGCGGCACTTATCACCAGACGCGGGGACGTAAAGGAATCTCCAAACACCACAGCAATGAAGGCGCTGACCATGAACACCTGCCCCTTTGATGAGCTTTCCGCTGTGTCCGAGTACACAAAGATCGGAATGGAATACGAGCCCGGTGAGTCTACGGCTGACCGCGTGATCGACGAGAAAACTTGCCTTGTGGATCTCTCAAAGAAGGAGGTCCGCTCCGATACAGGGGAGATGTACCGCAACTGGGACAAGAACTACGGCACCATCGACACACCCAGATCCAAGTGCATTTACGGATTCCTGGAAAAGAACGGCAAGATTGAAATAGACGGCTTATCCGTTCAGGGCAAGACTGATTTCTCCGTTATCGCTGTTTCCTCTCTGTCCGACGAGGCGCTTGACAAGTGTGACAACATGCTGCTCACCGCTGTAGGCAGAGCAAAGAATACTGACGCTAAGTTTGACGGAGACCTGATGCTTGAATACGGAAAGGCCCCCATTACGGTTGAGGTTATTGAGGCTGATATCGAGATCCGCACATCCTGTCCCACCATGAGAGTATGGGCGGTAAGTGCAGAGGGCTTCTACATCGGTGCGCTTCCCACTACTTACGAAAACGGCGTCCTCCGCTTCACTATCGGCAAGGATTACCCGTCCATGTATTACCACATAAGAGAAGAATAAACAAAAAAGCCTTACCTTACGGTAGGGCTTTTGATTTGCTGATATCAGAATATCTTGCGCTTTGAATCCTTCGGGAGTCTTATTGTCCAGCTTTGGAGACGGCATCTGTCGGAGATATATTCATCCTTGAAGGAGTCGGAATGTACCCACCAGCCTGCAAGACGCTGATTGCGCAGGGTTGGGAATTCGTTCAGGTCTATCTGCCACTTGTCAGGCACAACTGTGAACTCGCGCTCGCCGGAAAGGATCGCAAGTGCGGCACGGAGCCAATCTGCGGGACCCAGCTTTTTGCCGCCAACTGTGATCTCTGTGGGAAGGAAGGTGCCGTCGGGTATCTGATTTGCGGACTCGCGCATCTCGTCTGCTGTAACTCTTACAGGGTGGGGGATAGCGTAGGGAACATCAAGGAATCCGAACACCTTTCCGCATACGTGCTCCTCTTTTCCCTGCAAAAAGTCGCGGCAGGCAAGGAGAATGTCACTGATACACAGGGATTCGGGTGTTGTTACCGGGAAGAAGTCATCGCAAAGCGCTTTTCTCAGCTCAGGTATCATGTCCGGAGTAATAACTCTGTGAGAGCGAAGCTTATCCGCAAGAGCGTTGTATGTAGTGACGTTGAAGCGGTCATCCGCCTTGATCTTTTCCAGGAAGAAACGCAGATTTTCTTCAAAGCGTTCAACTTCTTCCTCAGTACACAGATCGCTTTTCACCCACTCGCCCTGATTGTTTTCCTTGTAGAAGTTCTGTCTGTCGGTAAATGTGGTGACAACGTGCATCTGCGGGTGATGCAGACATATGCATACGTCAAGCTCCGCCATTTCTTCAATAAGCTTAAGAACATCATCCTTTGAGCATTTTCCGAAATTATCGTAGCAGGATTTCAGCAGAATATTCCAAAGATTGCAGAAGGATACCGGTCTTGAGCGGACTATATCATGTGTGAGTCCACCCTCAAAGATCTCAACTCCCATATCTGCGTAACCGTACAGTGCTACATAAGAGTCTGATACGCCGGGAGGGGATGCGGCTCCGATGCGATGTTCACCGAGGATACGCTTCAGAATATCAAAGCACTCGTCTTCTTCTTTTCGGAAGTGCTTCATTGCCTCGTCAAAGTCCTCGATATCTGTGTATTCGTTTATTGTCGGGTGAAATGAATGCTTGAGAGAGTGGGTGTGTATTTCGCACTTCTTCAGCTCCTCGATGCAGTCTGTTCTGCCCCATTTTTGGAGAGCCTCTGCAAGCCAACCCACAACATTGTGGCATGGTGTGAAGCCTGCCTCGCGTATGATTTTTGAAGCTCTGACTATTCCGTCAGCTCCTTTTTCGTTGACATAGTCTTCTGTATCAAAGGTAAAGATAAGGTCTGTCATGTATTATCCTCCTTGGGAGTGGTTGCCGTGCTAATGAGTTGTTACAATATTTGTTCCGTTAGTTGCTGCCTGTCAAGACTGCTGCGGAAGGCTTACGCTTCAGCCATCCATTTTTTGAGCAGATCTCTTGCCATGGCAATATCACGCTTCTGCTGTTCACCTACGATCTCACGCTCAATGGTAAGGGTGCCTGTGTAGCCAAGCTCGCCCAGCTTTTTGATTACTGCGGGGAGGTTAGCCTTGCCCTGACCTGCGGGAGTTTCAGAACCAAGCTGCATACCGTCGGTGGGGTAGAGACCGTCCTTAATGTGAGTTTCCATAACGTACTGACCGAAAACGTCCAGTGCGTCGAGAGTATTAGCCTTGCCGTAAAGGATAAGGTTGGCGGTGTCGAAGTTAATGCCTACGTTGCCGGTGCCTATTGCCTGAATAGTGCGGAGCATGGTGACAGGAGTTTCCTGACCTGTTTCAAAGAGGAAATGCTGTCCTTTAGCGTCCATGAATCGACAAAGATCGCGAAGAGCCGCAACAGTGCCTGTGAAATTAGGATCGTCGGGATTCTCGGGAATGAATCCAACGTGTGTTACCACTTTCTTAACACCGATCATTTCCGCAAATTCGGATGCTCTTTTCAGGGCGTTGAGACGTGCAAATCTATATGCCGGAGGAACAAGTCCGATGGTAGCGGGGCCGTCCGTGAAGTTCCATTCGCAGGGACCGTCCCAGCCTGCCCATACGGTAGTGATCTCAAATCCCGTTTCCTCGACAGCGTCGTTAACAGCTTTTGCGTATTCTGCGGTGAACATGGATTCATCCCAAATGCAGAGCTGGCATGACTGAATTTCCATTTCTATAGCTGCCTTGAATGCTGCTACCAGGTCTGTTCCCTTGCCGTAGTTCACCTGAACACCGATCTTATTATTCATCATTTATGTTTACCTCATGCTTTTGTTTTCAGTTAACTACATTATATCTCGCAACCGGAGAAAAATCAATAGATTATGGGAGATATACTTGAGGGAAAAACCGAACAGAATAAGAAAAAGCCTTACTGTCAAAGCAAGGCTTTTTTGCGGTAAACCGATATTCTTCTATGTATCAGGTGTTCTTCATGATGATCGAGCCGATGCAGTCGCTGACGTGCTCGCAAGCATCTGCACATTCCTCGAGACAGTCGAAGATGTTGTACCAGCACAGCTTGTCATGGGTATTAAGAGAGCCCATTGTGATGCTGCGCATAGCAGTTATGTAAAGCTTGTCACATTCCTCTTCAACATCGTTACATTCGATAATAAGAGAACGGATCTTCTTGGACTTTTTGAAGTTGCTGAATTCGCCCATTATGGAGCACAAAAGATCACATCCGCGAACGAGATTCTTGGCATATTCAACAGCGGCAGCTTCGACAGCCTTGATATCGTAGATATACATCTTCTGGAGAACCTCCTCCATAATATCGAGAACGTTGTCAAGCTGGTAGCTCATCATATCAAGATCTTCGCGGTCAACGGGGGTTACAAAGGCTTTAGCCAACGCTTCACCCATTTCGTGCTTCTTCTTGTCAGCGCTGTGTTCAATGGAATGCATCTTATTAAGCATTTCTTCAAGCTTATCTGCATCGTAATTTTCAAGGCAGAAAACAAGATACTCTGCCGCCTGCTTGGAAAGTGAAGCACATTCCATGAAATTATCAAAATAGAATTTATCGCCTTTAGCCATCGTTATAATTCCTTTCCGTTATGTAGTGTGTTTAAGCAAATATCATAATAAACAGCTTTGTCATGAGGAAACCGATAAGACCGCAACCGGGGAAGGTAAGCACCCATGTGAGCACCATTTCCTTTACAACGCCGAAGTTGATTGCGGAAACACGCTTTACTGCACCAACGCCCATGATGGAAGTGGTCTTTGCGTGTGTAGTTGAAACGGGGAGGCTGAGCAGGGAGCAAATAAGACGTGAGGTGGAAGCGGCAAGGTCTGCAGAGAAGCCCTGGTATTTTTCCAGCTTAACCATATCCATACCGACGGATTTGATGATCTTTTTGCCGCCCATTGCTGTTCCGAGTGCCATGATGACCGAGCAGAGGATCATGATCCAATGAGCGGGCTGCATGTTCTGGGGGATAGGCTCACCGTTTGACATATACAGGCAAAGGATGATAATACCCATGAACTTCTGCCCGTCCTGTGCACCGTGCATGAATGCAGAATAGGCAGCACCTGCGATCTGTGCACCACGGAAGAAGGGCTCTGTTTTCGGGCGGTTTGCTTTTCTGAACAGGAGGGTTGTCAGCTTGCAGGTGATCCAACCGAGACCGAATCCGAGCACTACGGAAATACCGATTCCGTATACTACCTTGACCCATTCGTTCGGGTTTACGCCGCTGAGGCTGTTGTTTATTGCGATTGCACTACCGGTGAGGCCGGCAATGAGTGCATGGCTTTCGCTGGTGGGGATACCGAATACCCATGCCAGTGTCGCCCAGAGAACGATCGCAAAGAGCGCGGCACTGAGAGCTATAACTGCCATGTCGGGATCATCTCCGAAATCCACCATCTTGGTGATCGTTTCAGCAACGGTTGCGTTCAAGAGCGTCATTACGAAAACGCCGAGGAAATTGAACACCGCAGCCATAAGGATAGCCGCTTTAGGTGGCATACATCTTGTAACTACGCAGGTTGCAATGGCGTTTGGAGCATCTGTCCATCCGTTTACAAGGATAACGCCGAGAGTCAGCATTACCGCAAGGAACAGAAGGGGATTTGCCGTCATTTGATTCCAAAAATATAAGATATCCATATAAACCTTCCCTTGGTATTAGTATATTTGATGGGGCAAGAGAGAATTATTTGGAAAACAGGTAATTTATCATGCTGATTGCCAGAATAATGATACCGATTACTGTGAAGATAACCAGCATGCCTATTCCCATATATCTTAGGTTGTAAACAAAGTTGCTCAGATTAAAGGTGATATCCGGAAGAGATTCGCCTGCTGCAGAAAGTAAAATATTATATAAGAAATTCATATGCTTGTTTTCTCACTTTCCGAAAAATTACGAGAACAGATTCAGGATGATACCGCCTGCAATAACAGAGGCGATCTGACCTGAAACGTTAACGCCGATGGAATGCATAAGCAGGAAGTTCTGAGGGTCTGCCTCCAGTCCCATCTTGTGAACGATACGTCCGGACATGGGGAATGCTGAAATACCTGCAGCACCGATCATGGGGTTGATCTTTTTGCCCTTTGGTAA
>JAGBGV010000076.1 GCA_017935805.1 Clostridia bacterium
GACCAGGGCGGCGGCGGTACTGTTGCAAAGTACATCGCTAACCACAATATCGATACAGTTGACGTAGGTGTACCTGTACTTTCCATGCACGCTCCTTTTGAGCTTATCTCCAAGTCTGACCTTTACGAGGCTCATCGCGCATTTGCCGCATTCTGCAAATAAGAATAAGTAAGATGATAGACGATATTCCGGTGCAACAGTCTTGCCCGGAGTATCGTTTTAATGAGAATTATAATATATTTCATTTTAACGGAAGAATAATTTATGCTTGAGAGACTTAATGAAGTCGAAAAAAGGTTCGAAGCTATTGAATCTGATCTGCTTGATCCCGCTGTAATGAGCGACATTGAAAAATACACGGCACTCCTCAAGGAAAGAGCAAACCTAGAGCCTGTTGTTGAGAAATTCCGCGAATATAAGATGACTGAGGCTAATGCTGAGGGTGCGCGAGAGATTCTTGAGACAGAGGACGATCCCGAGATGCGCGAGATGGCTGACGAAGAGTATAAAGCTGCCAAAGCAGATCTTGTTCGTATTGAAGAGGAACTGAAGATACTTCTGCTTCCCAAGGACCCGCTTGACGACAAAAACGTTATGATCGAGATTCGTGCAGGTGCGGGTGGAGACGAAGCTGCTTTGTTTGCCGGTGTTCTTTATAGAATGTATTCTATGTACGCGGATACAAAGCGATACAAAACGGAAATCGTCAGCACCAATGAAACAGGACTCGGCGGATATCGCGAGATCACCTTCATGGTAACCGGTCAAGGGGCGTATTCCAGATTCAAGTACGAGAGCGGTGTTCACAGAGTGCAGAGAGTACCGGAGACAGAAGCATCGGGACGTATCCATACATCAACAGCAACTGTCGCAGTTCTCCCGGAAGCTGAAGATGTAGAAATTGAGATCAACCAAAGCGATCTTGAAATCGAAACAATTAAATCAAGCGGAGCAGGCGGTCAGCACGTCAATAAAACAGAATCCGCGATCCGTATGATCCACAAGCCGACAGGTATTGTTATCGAGTGTCAGGACGAGCGAAGCCAGTTCAAAAACCGCGACAAGGCAATGAAGCTTCTTCGCGCAAAGCTGTTCGATATGAAGACTCGTGAGCAGAACGAAAAGATCGCCAGCGAGCGTCGTTCACAGGTTGGCACAGGCGACAGAAGCGAGCGAATCCGCACATACAACTATCCACAGGGCAGAATTACCGATCACCGTATCGGATTCACTATATATTCACTCGAAAACTTCCTCAACGGTAACATTGAGGGAATGATTGATGCCCTTGCAACTGCTGATACTGCCGAAAAGCTGAAAAACAGCGGCGCAGAATAAGCATTACGGAGATTTTTCCAAAATGATCACTGAATTTTTGAAAATAACGGGTGAGCATTACAATGATGCTGAAGTCATTGATCGCGCAGCCCGAATCATACAGAATGGCGGACTTGTCGCGATCCCCACAGAGACTGTTTACGGTCTTGCGGGTAGCGCGCTGATCCCTTCATCCGCCGAAAAGATATATTCTGCAAAGGGTAGACCTGCGGATAATCCGCTTATTGTTCATATAGCGAAGCCTGAAGAAGCAGAAACCCTTGCATATACAAACGAAACATACTATAAATTGGCCAAGCGATTCATGCCCGGTCCATTAACGATGATACTTCCTAAAAAGGGAATAGTACCAGACGAGGTCACAGCCGGACTTGATTCAGTTGCAATTCGCTGTCCGTCAAACGAAATCGCCCACAGGCTTATCGAAGTTTCCGGTCACCCGATTGCGGCACCAAGCGCAAATAGATCCGGAATTCCTTCTCCGACAAAGGCAGAACACGTTCGTGACGACATGGACGGCAGAATAGATATGATCATCGACGGCGGTGAGTGCGACATCGGACTTGAGTCAACAGTAATTAAGCTTACAGATAACGGCTGTATAATCCTTCGTCCCGGTGCTATTACCGAGGAAATGCTTCGCGAGATTTGCCCTGATGTTTCAATAGCAAAAGCGGTCATAGAGCCTGCCGTTGCCGCTGAACAAAAGGTAGAATCCCCCGGAATGAAATACAAGCATTATTCACCCAAGGCTGAGGTTATCCTTGTTGATGCGAACGATGATGAATTTGTCTCCTTTGTTAATACTTACTCCGGCGAAAAATGCGGCGTTTTCGCTTCAAGCGACATAGCGCATCTGTTTACTATAGCGAAACCTCTCATAACAGGCGAGACCGCAAACGCCAAGGATGAATCCAAAAGACTCTTCTCGCTTCTTCGTGAGGCTGATGAAGCAATGCTTGAGAAAGTATACATTCAACTCCCCCCAGCACAAGGTGAGTATCTTGCATTATACAATCGCCTGATACGCGCGGCGGGTGGTAAAATAGTTAAACCGTAATTTTTGAGAAATACCTGAAACAAAAAATCAACCGTAATTAATTGAGGTCGTAATGGCAAGAAAGAAGAAAGAAACCATAAAAGAATTTGAGGTCACCACTGTTGCGGAGATCAAGGATCAGCACATAACGGATACCATAGAGAAAAACTATATGCCATACGCTATGAGCGTTATAGTTTCCCGTGCAATTCCCGAGATCGACGGATTTAAGCCGTCACACCGTAAGCTTCTTTATACGATGTATAAAATGGGACTTCTTACGGGAGCAAGAACTAAAAGTGCTAATGTAGTCGGTCAGACAATGAGACTTAATCCTCATGGCGACATGGCGATATACGAAACTCTTGTGCGTCTTACAAGAGGTAATGAAGCACTACTGCACCCGTTTGTTGACTCAAAGGGAAGCTTTGGCAAGCAGTACAGCCGTGATATGGCATTTGCCGCACCCCGTTACACTGAAGTAAAGCTTGATAAGATCTGCGCAGAGCTTTTCGGCGGTATCGACAAGAATGCTGTTGATATGGTCCCCAACTACGACAACACTATGATGGAGCCTACACTCCTTCCGACATCGTTCCCGAATATTCTTGTATCTCCTAACATGGGTATTGCTGTTGGACTTCAGTCGCAGATCTGCTCATTTAACCTTGCTGAGATCTGTGACGGTACTATCGCGCTCCTTAAGAATCCTAAAACAACAACCGACAAGCTTCTTGACATAATCAAAGCTCCGGACTTTGCCGGTGGAGGAAATCTTATCTATGATCGCGAGCAGATGAAGCAGATATACGAGACAGGCTCAGGTACGTTCAAGATTCGTTCGAGATATAATTTTGATAAACACAGAAGCATGATCGAGATCACCCAGATCCCGTATTCAACTTCAATCGAAATGATAATCAATAAGATCACAGAGCTTATCAAGCAAGGCAAGTTCCGTGAAATTTCCGACATTCGCGACGAGATCGACCTGTCAGGCTTCAAACTGACAATTGATGTTAAACGCGGTACAGATCCCGATGCTCTTATGGCAAAGCTTTACCGTCAGACAACACTTGAGGATAGCTTCGGGTGTAACTTCAACGTGCTTATTAACGGCTCGCCCCGTCAGCTTGGTGTTAAAGATATACTGAATGAATGGATATCCTTCCGAATCGGATGCGTTAGACGCGAGCTTACATTTGAGCTTGGTAAAAAGAAAGACAAGCTTCACCTGCTGCGCGGTCTCGGAAAAATACTTATTGACATTGATAAAGCAATAAAGATAGTTCGTGAGACAGAGCGTGAGGCTGATGTAGTTCCGCGACTTATGGCAGGCTTCTCAATTGATGAGATCCAGGCTGAATATATCGCTGAAATCAAGCTCCGTCATCTTAACCGCGAGTATATTATTGAGCGTATCAAAGAGATCGAGGCGCTTCAGAAGGAGATTGCAGATCTTGAGGCTATCATAGCTGATGACATCAAAGTTAAGGGCGTTATCGCTGCCCAGCTTCAGGCAATCAAGCAGAAGTACGGCAAGCCGAGAAAAACACAGCTTATTACTCTTACAGAAGAAGATATCGCGCCTAAAGAAGAGGTTGTAGAGAACTATCCTGTAGTAGTTGTTCTTACTAAGGAAGGCTACTTCAAGAAGATCACAAAGCAGTCCATTATGCGTGCTGATGAGCAAAAGATGAAGGACGGAGACGAGATCGTAAACTCTGAGGAATCAGAAAATATCTCTGAACTTATCTTCTTCACGGATAAAGCACAGGCGTATAAATGTAAAACGTCAGACTTCACTCCTGTAAAAGCATCTTCTCTCGGTGAATTTATTGCTCCTAAACTTGGATTTGCCGATGACGAAAAGCCTGTTGTGATGAAAGCACTTACGCAGTATGATCCCAAGGATAACTTTATCTTTATTTTTGAAAACGGTAAAGGTGTAAGGGTGTCCGCATCCGCTTACGAAACAAAATCCAACAGACGCAAGCTGACAGGCGCTTTCTCAGATGCTTCCCCTATTGTGGCTGTCATTTATGAGCACAAGCCTCTTGATATCTTTATAGAAAACAGCGTTGGTAAGGGTATACTGCTCAAGTCGTCTCTTATTCCCGTAAAGTCAACTCGCTCATCTCAGGGTGTAACACTTTTCACAATGAAGAACGGAATTAAGGTTACAAGCGTTTCCTACGGAGAGGGAATTGATGCCGACAGATTCGCTCGTTGCCGCAAGCATAAGATACCTGCAACCGGAGTAACAATAGAATCTAATACTTCCGAGCAGCTCAGCTTCTGAAATAATGAAGAAACGAACTAAAATTATACTGTTCTCTCTGCTTGCTGTAGTAGCTGTAATAGCAAGCTACATCTTCGGTACAGCACTGTCAATTATAAGCTACAGCAAGATCGACGAGAAATGCAAGGCAGATGTTGCTATAATTCTTGGCGCAGGTACTGACGGAAGTGATCCCTCACCTGTATTCAAGGCGAGAATTGACCACGGAATCTGGCTGTACAAAAACGGTTATGTTGATAAACTAATATTTACCGGCGGAATTGGCGAAGGGAGAGAAGAATCTGAATCATCCGTTGCAATGTCATACGCCATAGAACAGGGAATACCGCAGAGCGATATTTTCATAGAAGAGGAGTCTCATATTACCGAAGAGAATATTGCAAACGCAAAAATCATCATGGACGAGAATTCCTTTGAGACTGCAATAATTGTCAGCGACCCATTGCATATGAAGAGAGCAATGCTTATGGCAAAGGATTACGGCATCAAGGGATATTCGTCTCCAACACCTGATTCAAGGTACATTACCTGGAAAACCAAGCTGCCGTTTCTCATTCGAGAAGAGTTTTATTACATTGGATATAAGGTGTACAAAATTCTTCCCGCGCCTCTAAAACCCCTGTTATATTGAACAATATTAACCAAAATTACCCAATATTGCAGATAAAATGTAAATTTTCGCGACTTTAATCACATATCTATTGCAATTATAGGAAAAAGAGTGTATAATACACTTGACTTATTTTTACAGTCAAATTAACCGAAAGGTATGTTAAACATGAAGAAACAAGTCAAAATTATTGTGTCAGTGCTCGCAGTAATCTGTGCTTTGACAGTTACAGTGCTCGCAGCATACGACAGCTCTGAAGACCCGCTAATTTCTTTCAGCTATCTGAATGATATATTCAAAAAGGAGATTCTCAACGAGATCGATAACAGAATCGACACTAAGTTTGAAGATCTTCAATCAGCTCTCGACGAATATCTTGATAATCTCGAGTTGCCGGAAGCAACTATCCCCGATGATCCGGACGATGAGCCCTCCGGTTCGTCTTCGTCAGCTTGGGATATTGTCGAGATTACAAGCGGTCAGTCAATTTATGCAGTATCAACCTGCGAGTTTGTTCTCCGTTCAGGTTCTGCTGTATGTATAGCGCCTGATGCTACACAGGGTATTGCCGACCTGACAGGTTTTGAGATTTTCAATGGTGAAAGTATTCCGATGGACCGTCTTTGCATGATCCCCCGAGGAGACGGCAGAGGAATTAAAGCTACACATCAATCCGTATATGTAATGATTAGAGGTGAATATACAATTGTCGAAAACTAATGTAAAAAGAACACGTGAGGAAAAGAAGAAAAATGCAGTTCGTATCGTTTGCCTTATACTTGCATTCATGATGTGTGCCGGCGCTGCTTACACACTTATTGCAACATTGATTCTTGATGTTAAGGCTGACACTCCGACTACATATTCAAGTAATTCCGGCTCTATTGATACATCCTCGCTTAAAAACAGCGGGGATGTTCTGATAAGCGTAGGTCTTATGTTCGGCAGTAATATTACTACCAGCTTTCAGATTACAACCGACGTAGCTTATGAGATCGGCAAGCAGTATTTAGGCGGTGATAGGGGATTTGAACCTATCTGGGATCTGTACGATACCACGCTGACAGTCATGTCAGATGCTAACGTAGCAAAAGATGGATATACATACACGACAACCGACAGCTATTGGGACACGAAGATTGGTTCTTATCATGTTCAGGTAGACTGCGATGATCTTGACAGGTGGGAATTTGCTGAGCTTATGTCAAATACAGAATGGCAGGTCTCAAATCTCGGTCAGTATCAGATACCCTCATATATTTACACAGGATATGCTATCCGTGTCGGGGATTTTGCAACATGGGATGATGCGGCTGTATATCTTGACCTTGTTAAGGAAATATATCCTGACCGATATGTTAGTGTTGTAACACCTGAGCAGACTGCCGTATCTGTTGTAAATCCTTATACAGACAAAATCGTATTTGAATATGACTGCGGATCAGGCAGCGAGCTTGGCTTCAGAGCACATGCAAATAACGTCGGAAACACTTATATTAAAACTCCTGCCGGAAATGTTTATGATGGCGTGTTTGCGTTTAAGCGTTATTATAACGGATCGGTTGACGGCGTGTCTCTCATAAATGTAATTCCCCTTGAAGCTTATATTGCGGGTGTTATCCCCTATGAAATGGAAGGCAACTGGCCTATCGAGGTATTGAAAGAATTTGCTGTTACCGTACGTTCGTTCAGTCTTACACACGGAAATAAGCACGTAAATCATAACTTTGACCTTTGTAATACAACATGTTGTCAGATGTACAAGGGTGCCGGCAGAGTTAACGATAATGTTATGGAAGCAATTATGTCCACAGAAGGGCAGGTCGTTGCATATAAAGGCGATATTATTACAGCATATTATTCATCCACGCAGGGTGGAGTTACTGTAAGTGTTCAGGACGTGTGGGGAGGAACAGTTGAAGTTCCGTACCTTCAGGCCAAGGAAACACCCTGGGAAGACTACAAGGGCCACGCAAACGGGTTCTGGATCACTGAGGTCTCACCTGAATCATTGCTCGAGCGACTCCACAAAGCCGGTTATACAAGCCTACAGGGCGCTATAGAAGATGTTGAGATCGTTGAGCTTGCGAAGAACTCAACTTATGTAAAAGAGCTCAGAGTTACCGATATATACGGTAATTCTATTACACTCCGAAATACAGACAAAGTAAGAACATCACTTACACCGTATGTTAATAGCGCAAACTTTGTTGTTGGCAAGGGAAGTGTAGAGTATACTCTCGAAACGCCTTATGATAGTCTGTCTGACTCAAGGGACGACTATTATGAAGATGATCATCCGGATTACGATGAAGGCGACGATGAAGATGACGGTAAGATAGATTACAGCGACTACGATATTTCTTGGGGTTATATGGACCTTGACTCGTATTACGTTATATCATCTCAGACCATGGAGAAGGCCTACAGAAACGATTCTGTAAGCGTTTTAACCGGTAACGGCGTTACAGATCACGATAAACGCGATATATTTGTAATGTCACGCGAGTCGGCAGCTGCCTTTCTCGGTGACGACTATCTTATTTATCTTGAGGGATATGAGGAAGATAATGATGATAGATTCAATACCGAAATCGTCGAAGATAAGTCGGATGAGTATGTTACATACAAGATTGCACATGCTGAGGATAGCCGAAACTTTATCTTTGTTGGTAAAGGTTGGGGACATGGCGTTGGCATCAGTCAGTGGGGATCATACGATTTAGCGATAATGGGATATGGCTACGAGGATATTTTGCTTGCTTACTTCACAGGAGCCGAAATAATTGACTATAGAGACGCAAACAACTTTAACTAAAACAAAAAACGGGTCGACCATTAAGGTTGATCCGTTTTCTATATGTAATCATGTAACAGTATTGTTTAACCGGCGAGTGCTTCGTCAATAGCTCGTGCAAGCTGGTCTGCACATGATGTTGAGCGAGGTCCGCAGGTGTTATCGCGAAGAATATCAGCAATTTCCTTTGCATTTTTGCCGTTTACAAGCTTTGATATAGCCTTAAGATTGCCGTTGCAACCACCCTTGAATGACACGTTGTCAATGATACCGTCGTTGATTTCGAATTCAATAACCTGTGAGCAGGTTCCTTTTGTGTTGTATGATACCTTCATTTGTGTTTCCTTTCTTTATTCAGTAACTGTACTGCCGGAATTAAGCGCTCCGGTTGTTATGTTAATGTTTCCGTTTGTTGTAGAGATCTCAACCTTACCGCCGGTTGTTCCGACAGTGCAGCTGTTATCAACTACTCTTGAGTTAACAGTCACCTCTCCTTTATCAGATTCAAGAATGAACTGCATGCCGCCAACGGAGTTAACTGTTACTGAGCCATTTTCGTAATTGATAGCAGCATTACCTGTGCACATAAATCCGTCAGCCTTCATCTCGAGCTCTACGGCATTCACAGAAAGGTTGGTTATATAGTCTCCTGTAGAATTATACACAACCTTGGATGCGGGAGCAATATCCTTGCCGGTGTTAACAGATACCGTTGATGAGGTGTTGATGTGGTTTGTGTTTAAGGTAACGTTGTCTGCTGTAATAAAATAATCTGTGCCGGAGGTCATGTTGTTAATATTGACCTTGCAGCTTGAAGCTTGAATTTCAATTTGCTTAACATTTTTGTCGGATGTCAGATAAATGTGAACTTCTTTCTGACCCTTGGGTTGATTCTCTTTGTTGACATTGAGGATATAACGCATTCCCTTAAATGAGAATCCGTTTTCCCAGAATGTGAGCATGGACATTATATCCGGAGTCTCATCAAAGCTCACAAGAGAAGATGTTGATGTTAACGAGTAGTAGTTATCCTTGAAATTAATAAATTCTATGTAGGATGTTTCACTGTTGCCGTGAACTGTCACTTCAGCATCACTGAAGACCAACTGAATTTTATTTACATCGATTTCGGTGAGATCAAGGCTGCGAGTGTTTTCGCCGCTTGTTTCTATCTCGGAGTATAGCGACTGCCCGGACTCTTCAGCCATGTTTTGAGCAACAATGCAGGTAACCAAACCGGCGATCGAAATAAGAACGGCTACGATAAGAGAAATAATTGATGCGGGTTTCACAGCTTATAACACTCCCTTCTTACATAGTAGAATAGCAGCTTCAGCTTTTTGCAGACGTAAACAAGCAACGTCGCAACCTTCTTAATGAGCCAGGGCAATAGACGAACTGCCAAATTATACAGCAGAACTGAAGCGAAGAGGACGATACCGGCTACCATAACACCGAGACCGATCTCAAATATACCCGCTGCAGGGAATGAAAACAACTGGGTGACACCGTAAATAACTCCAACAAGGGAGACAACTGCGCCGGCTGCAACAAGTGCAATCATTATAACTATGCTAAGAATGATTGCCGCAACAAGCCCGATAAACAATCCCGCAAAAACTCCAAATATCACAGCAAGCAATCCAAGTGTAATAGGGAGAGTCACAAATAATCCTACCCAGAAGATCGTTAATCCTTTTGTGGTTGGATCTTCCTCATTCGAATATGTAAAATAATCGTCATTCATTTCGAGAAGTGATTCTTCTTCATCATCTTTCGGAACGACTTTGGATTCTGTCATCTTCGGCGGGTGGTACGGAACAGGTCTCTTCTGGGGAGAAGGTTTGGGTTCTTCTGTTCGCACGGAATCGTTTGACACGGCTTGAGTGTTATCTGATGCCGTAGTATTGAGATTCTTTTTCAGGATAGAAGCTATACTGTCAGCAAGAGCATCAATTTCATCAGCGGTATGCATTGACTGAATTTCAGACAGATCGTCAGTTGTGAAAGTTCGGCGAATGTTTGATACGTGCCTATGAGCAATTTCGCTTGGAATTCCGCGCTTAATAAGAGCAGATTCGAGCTGTTTCATAAAAATGCTCAATTCCATTTTTTAATCTCACCTCTCTTTTGGAATATTTAGTGTAGATTTTTATCATGAGATGTGATATAATATCTAAAAGACGAAAAACGAAATGTCGATATGTCATTTCAAGGGTCAAATATCACAGAAAAATATAACTTATATATATTCTATCAAAAAACGGAGAAATAATCAATATGAGAATGAGAAAAAAACGTCACGGAAGTGAAAGACTTCTCGCATTATCCGCACTTTTATATCCAAATTCCGACAAAATCTTCGAATCTCCCGAAAAAGTATTCGGAAACACCAATCCCATTAAGCTTGAGGTGGGTTGCGGAAAGGGAGATTTCATTACAGCGCTTTCCGAAAGAGATACAGATTTTAACTATATCGCTCTTGAGAGAGTAGCAGACGTTGCGGTTTGTGCTGTAGAGAAATATGCAAAGCATAGAGGGCTTGGATGCCTCGGCTCAAACGGCGGGTGGCTTGCCTACGACGGAAATCTCTATAAAGACGGAGCAATATGGGAGATTCCTGCTGACCTACGCGGTAACGTGCGCTTTATTGTTGGTGAAGCGAATGATATAATTACCCTTATGCCTGATAATACTCTCTCAGGTATCATTGCTAACTTCAGCGACCCGTGGGCGAGAAAGACCGGTTATGACAAACGCAGACTCACTCACCCTGCATATCTTGAAAATTATAAGCGTGTACTTGTTCCCGGCGGCACATTCTCATTCAAAACTGATAATGATGATCTGTTTGACTATACTGTTGAAATGCTCCCCACCGTCGGATTTGAAATCAAATACATGACTCGAGATCTTCACAATTCAGAGCGCGCTGCTAATAATATAGTAACCGAATACGAGCGCAATTTCACAGAAAAGGGGATCAACATAAAGATGCTGGAAGCAGTTCCGCTCAAGTAATCTTAATTTATTTCAGTTGACAACACTGACCGCAGATGATATAATCTTTAAGCAAATTTTATTTATCCACAGGAGGACAAGCATATGAACAGTCTGATCTCATTTGAGAATTTCGGTATTCAACCGGTGTCAGAGGAAATACTTGCCGTTAATGAAATATCGTCTCAGTACGGGCTTGTGCTCACCGAGGAAGAAGCCAGAGGGCTTTCCGAAACCCGTAAAACTGCCCTCACTGAAAACTCGAGAATTGAAATGGGAGGCGGAGCTGTAACAGAAATTATCAAGAAATTCTGTACCTCTCATTATGTGAACCCTGAAAACTATGCATATATCCTTAACGAAGTCACGTATCTTTTCTACTACATAAAGACAGAGACTGATGACGGTATAAACGATCGCGAGCTTATTGATGAGCTTTTCAACAGATTTGAGCTTTGGTGCCACGGTAGTATCGATACGCTCAGCGGAAGAGAAGTTGAGAGAATCATCCGCAAGGTAAACAGCGGTGAGCACTATAAAGAATGGTACACCGACCGCGACGAGCTCGATTATGACGAATCTCACGGTTCACGAGAAGCTCCTGCGAATATCGCACTCGATGCGTATGGAACAGAGTTTTTCAATAATGATGACACACCTGCTGATCATGATAAGTATGAGGCTGATGTCGAAGAAATTGCTGCCAAGGAAGAAGAGCACGATCACTTTGACATAGATGCCTTTGATGAATTTTTTGATAAGATGGCGGCGGTCAACAGCAAGAATACCAATACTGACAAGAAAAAACTTGATGACGGAGAGGAGAAGAAGGATAATGAGTAATATTATTTCTTTCAGCAATCTCGACTCTCGGAATATTAGCAAATATAATTATACCAACACACTTGTTGCCGAAGCTGTCAGAGTTGGAAAATGGTCCGAAGCTGATGTAACTGTACTTCAGGGGGAACTTATGACAGCCCTTGCAGAGGTGATCGGCTATTACACAAAAAATGAATCATCCTCGGTAAAAACAGAGACTGCCAGACGACTGTCTCTGTCAATGATGTATAATATCGACACGTATCTTTATTCTCTTGGCGATGACGATCTTGCTCTTGCAACGCTAAAGGATCGCAGAGCAATTGAAACTTACGGAAGAGGATACCTTATCAACAAGAAGCACTTTGAGGATGCAAAGCATCTTTACGGCAAGGTAAGGCTTACAAGACTTAAAGACGGAAGTGAAGCATACAACAAGACACTTGACGTGTATTTCTACAACTACCTAAAAGATTATAACCCCATGTTCACAGCACAGGATAAGATCTATCTGACCCTGCGAAAGATGGGTATTGACGGTGCCTTTCACATTGACGAAGCAGTTGATGTGCTGAACAAGCTTCTCGAGATCAATGCAGGTCCTCGGGCAGATGTCGTGATCTCAGCCGAGAACGCATAATAACAATAACAATACAATTTACCGTGGTCATTATTCCGATGATAATATCAGCAGACAGCCACATGACAGGTGAGGATATCACAGATCCAATAACCGCGCAGGCGACTGATAAAACGGAGTAAATGATTTGCGGTATTTTTCTTTTAGATAAATAACCAATCGAGATGACACCGTAGTATATTTGAGCAATAATGGTTGAATAAGCGAAAAGAACCACTGAAATACAAAGAATGTAATAAACCAACTCCCCGCCGAGTATTCGAAATGAGTTTAGAGTTATAGGAGATGCATCGACTTCAGCGTGCCACGGAATAACAGAAAATTTTTTGTCGGCAATTAACAAAACAAATGCAGTCATTGTGCAAAGTATAAGCGTGTCGAATACTACTTCAACAATGCCGTAGCAGGCCTGATGATGCGGACTTTTTGTTTCAGCTGCTGCGTGTGCTATTGGAGAGGTGCCACATCCCGCTTCGTTCGAAAATATGCCGCGCATTATTCCGAATCGCATAGCTTCACGTATTGAAAATCCCACAGCACCGCCAAATATCGCTCTTTTTCCAAAAGCGGAAGAAAATATATCAATTATTATTTTCGGTATCAGAGACATATTTCCGAGAATAATGCAAAGCGAAATGATTATGTAAACCGCAGTCAGCGTCGGAATTAGCGATGACGTTATATGCTCGACCTTCTTTGCTCCATATATTAGAGCGCATAGAACGCATATGCCCAAAGCCAGTCCACAGTATATTCGGTATTTGTCAGGAAAAATGCAAGACGCGGCATTAGACTGAACTATGTTTCCGGTAATGAGTGAGTTCATGCAACATAGAACTGCAAACATTCCGCCGAGAAAAGCCGCAGGTCTATGTCCGATAACACGTGATAAACCGTCTCTTATGTAATACATAGCGCCACCGAAATACCCGCTGTCATTTTTTCTGCGGAATTGTACTGCGAGACTTACTTCCGCATATTTTACAGCAAGCACGACAAGAGCTCCCACCCACATCCAGAATATCGCTCCGGGACCTCCAACGATCAATGCAGACGCAACTCCTGTTATGTTTCCCACTCCAAGAGTTCCTGCAAGAGCTACAGAAAGTGCTCGGAGCGGAGAAGAGCGCGAGTTCTCTGGAAGGTCACCAAGCGTTTTTACAAATCTGCGAGGTCGCAGGATTTTAAGTATGTTTATATTATTTGAAACAACCGCAGAAGATAAAAACAAAACCGTCGGAGTTACAAAGGATCCAAGCACTGACGATATTGAATCAAAAATGCTCATATTTACCCCATTTTGTGTTTTTGTTAAGTATATTCCATAGTAAGATACAAAATGCAGTTAAAATATTTATGCATAAAACTTAATACTTATTTTGAAATAACTTGAAAAAATACAAAATTTGTGCTATAATATATTTGATTATCCTAACGAAGTGAGTGTAATAAATGTTATCAGATACCCTTAGACAGTCTTATCTGTCGGCAAAACGCGCATTGTTCGACAAATATTATGAAAAGCTTAACCCCATGCAGAGAAAAGCAGTGTACTGTGTTAACGGTCCTTTGCTTATTTTGGCAGGCGCGGGAAGCGGAAAAACTACAGTGCTCGTAAACAGACTTGCTTATCTTATTAGATACGGCGACGCTTACAACAGTGATCTTGTTCCCCTTGATGTTAGCGAAGAAACGATTGAAGAGATCAAGAATGCAGCAGATCTCCCACACGATGAGCTTGGTGATTATTTAACACGCTTTAAGCTCAATCCACCGCCTGCATGGCAAGTAATGGCTATTACATTCACAAACAAGGCAGCAAATGAGATCAAGTCAAGAATAGCAGCAATTTTCGGAGAAGACAGCGAAGAAGTTGCTGAAATCAAAGCCGGCACATTCCATTCAATTTGTGTGCAGATTCTCCGCAGATACGGAGAGCAGATCGGTTATGACCGTAGCTTCTCAATCTGTGACGCTGACGACAGCAAAAAGCAGATACAGCTTTGCATGAAGCAGTTGAATATTGATGATAAAATGCTTCCCATCAAAACTGTTCAGAATGCTATCAGCCACGCAAAAGACCAGCTTGTTGACTATGAGGAATATGCGGCTAAAGCAGGCCACGATGTTAAGTATAAGCAGATAGCTCAGATTTACGAGCTGTATACCGAAAAGCTTAAATCACAGAATCTTCTCGATTTTGATGATATCATCATGCAGACTGTACGCCTCCTTCGTGAATGTGAAGATGTACGCTCAGCCCTGCAGAACAGATATAAATATATCTCCGTTGACGAGTTCCAGGACACAAACTACGCACAGCTTGAGCTGACTTTGCTTCTTTCAGCAAAGTATAGGAATATTATGGTAGTTGGCGACGATGACCAGAGTATTTATAAGTTCCGCGGTGCAGTGGTTGACAATATTATCAACTTCGGCAAGCACTATGAGAACACCGCTGTTGTCAAACTCGAAGAAAACTACCGTTCCACTTCCACTATTCTTAATGCGGCAAACAAAGTTATCGAGAATAACGCCGGAAGAATGGGTAAAACCCTTTGGACTAACGGTGTTGAAGGTGACAAGATCGTCATTAAAAAGCTTGGTAATCAAAATGACGAAGGCAGATATATCGCCGATGTAATTTCCGAGGGAATAAGAAACGGCAAAAAGTTTAAGGACTACGCTGTTCTTTACAGAATGAACTCCCAGTCACGACCGATCGAGCAGGTATTCGCAAAAAGCGGCATCCCGTACAGAATGCTTGGCGGTATGCGATTCTTCGAGCGAATGGAGATCAAGGACATAATCGCATATCTTGCGGTTATCAATAATCCTACAGACGACCTCCGACTCCGCAGAATAATTAATACTCCACGCCGCGGTATCGGCGAGAAGTCTGTTCAGATTGCAGAAGCTCTTGCATACGAGGAAGGCTGCCCCATGCTTGAATTCCTTCGCCGTGCAAAGCGTTATCCCGCTATTTCCTCAGCAACTGCAAATCAGATGGTCAACTTTGTATATATGATGGATCAGCTTCGCGAAATGGCTTCTCAGGTAAGCGTGTCACAGCTTATTGAGCTTGTTGTTGAAGCATCAGGATACAGCAAGATGATATCTGAGATTCAAGACAGAAATGAAAGGGAAGAGCGTACCAACAACATCGGTGAGCTTATCTCAACAGCCAAGCAGTATGAGGAACAGGCGGACGAACCTAACCTTGTGGAATTCCTTGAGGACGTAGCGCTCGTTTCCGACGTAGATAAATACGATGAAACGGCTGATGCTGTGGTACTTATGACCATTCATTCTGCAAAGGGACTTGAGTTTCCGGCGGTATTCCTCCCGGGTATGGAGGAAAATATATTCCCAAGCTTCCAAACTGTTATTAATTCCGAGGAAGTTGAAGAAGAGAGACGCCTTGCTTATGTTGCAATTACAAGAGCTAAACAGAATCTTTACATAACTCATGTGCGTGACAGAATGCTCAACGGCAGAACAAGCGCAAATCAGCTTTCTCGGTTTGCGGCTGAGATCCCGTCTGACTTAACGATCCGAGAAGAAGATCCCCGTGGAGATATGGAAGCACGCATGATGAGACAGCGTATGCAAAAAGTCAAGCCGGTCAACTATTTCGTTAACGAAACATCCAAACCATCTCCCGCACTTACTCAGATGAAGTCGCAGCAGAAGCCAAGTACAACTCCGGAGTTTGCCCCCGGTGACACTGTCAGCCATGTAACTTTTGGCAAGGGAATCGTAATGTCTGCTCGACCAATGGGTGGCGACGTGCTTTATGAGATTACCTTTGAAAAAGTCGGCACGAAAAAGCTGATGGCAACATACGCAAGACTTAAAAAACTCTAATTTGTTTTCAATAAAATTTACTATATGACATCTTTTGCCGATATTTACGGCGGAAAGGACCTTTCAGTATCATGAAAAATGATAAGAAACTCGTACAAGACATCACATCAATGGATGTGGATTTCGCTAAGTGGTACACAGATATCTGCAAGAAGGCAGACCTTGTTGACTACTCCAGCGTAAAAGGATGCATGATCATCCGTCCCTATGGATATGCAATCTGGGAAAACATTCAGAAGATCCTCGACACTCGTTTCAAGGAACTTGGCCACGAAAACGTGTATATGCCTATGTTTATTCCCGAATCTCTTCTTCAGAAAGAAAAGGACCACGTTGAGGGATTTGCTCCCGAGGTTGCTTGGGTAACTCACGGTGGCAGCGAAAGACTTACAGAAAAACTTTGCGTTCGTCCTACTTCAGAAACACTGTTCTGTGAGCACTACGCAAACATAATCCGTTCTTATCGCGATCTGCCGAAACTGTATAATCAGTGGTGCTCCGTTGTAAGATGGGAGAAAACAACACGCCCCTTCCTTCGCAGCCGTGAATTCCTGTGGCAGGAAGGTCATACAATGCATGCTACCGCTGAAGAGGCTCGTGAAGAGACAATTCAGATGCTCAATGTGTATGCAGACTTCCATATCAACGATCTTGCGATCCCTGTAATTAAGGGTGTTAAGACTCCCTCCGATAAGTTTGCGGGTGCTGAAGACACTTACTGTATCGAAGCTATGATGCACGACGGCAAGGCTCTCCAGGCTGGTACATCTCATTATTTCGGTGACGGATTTGCAAAGGCATTTGACATTCAGTTCACTGATAATGAAAATAAGCTCCGCTATCCTCATCAGACATCATGGGGTGTTACTACACGTATGATCGGCGGTATCATCATGACACACGGTGATGATAACGGTCTCGTTCTTCCCCCGGCAGTTGCTCCCATTCAGGTGGTCATTGTGCCTGTTGCAATGTTCAAGGAAGGTGTTATTGAAGCTAACACTGCACTTTACGATAGACTCAAGGACAAGTTCCGCGTTAAGCTTGATACAAGTGATAACAGCCCTGGATGGAAGTTCGCTGAATACGAAATGAAGGGCGTGCCCGTAAGAATTGAAATGGGTCCTCGCGATATCGAAGCCGGTCAGTGCGTAATCGTAACACGTCACAACATGGAAAAGACAATCGTATCTATCGACAATATCGAAGAAGTTGTTGCTCAGAAGCTCCAGGAAGTTCGCGACGGAATGTATGAAAAGGCACTTCAGAACCGCGAAAAGAAGACATATACCTGCACAACAATTGATGAGATCATCGAATCTATGAAGCAGGGCGACGGTCTTGTTAAGGCTATGTGGTGCGGCGACGAGGAATGTGAAGACAAGGTTAAAGAGCTTACCGGCGTTGGTTCACGTTGCATTCCTTTCGACCAGGAACAGATTTCCGATAAGTGCGTATGCTGTGGCAAACCTGCTAAACACATGCTCTATTGGGGTATCGCTTATTAATATTAATTAATCTAATACAAGGAGGATAACATGAGAGAGTTTTCTATCAGTAACCGAGAAAAGTTGCGACGGATCGACCCTGTTATCCTTCTTTGCGTTCTCGGCATGAATATACTGAGTATTATAACCCTTGCTTCTGCTGCTGACGAGTACGGCACATGGTATGTTAAGGTTCAGTGCCTTGCCTCTGTTATCAGCATCATGGTAATGTTTGTTATCACATTTATCGACTATGATGCTCTGATTCAAAAGCTCAAATTTGCATTCTTTGCTGCTTCAATATTGTTAATTATTATTGTAAAAATTTGGGGCACAGGAAGCAACGGAAACGAAAACTGGATCTCGATCGGAAACCTGTCTATTCAGCCTACAGAGTTTGTAAAGGTGACGTTCATGATAACATTCGCCTTGCACCTGGACAAGGTGAAGGACAAGATCAATCACCCTTGGTCAATTGCTCAGCTTGCCATTCATGCAGGATTGATAATCGGCATGGTACTTTGGCAAGGCGACATGGGTATGGCACTCGTGTACATAGCAATAATGGCATTTATGTTGTTTGGCGCGGGTGTGTCTCTTTGGTACTTCGGCGGCGTTTTAGCTTCTGCTTTAATTGTTTCGCCGTTTATTTGGTCGGTTTTGACTGAAAAGCAGCAAATGCGAATATTGGCAGGCTTTAATCCGGAGCTTGATCCGTCAGGCGCAGGTTGGCAGGCGATACTCAGCCGTAATGCCATTATTGCAGGTGGATTCCGAGGAGCAGGCTTCTCCGGAGGTACACAGTACGGTAATCTCTGGGGCGGTCAGTCAGACTTTTTGTTCTCGGTTCTTGCAGAGAAATTTGGATTTCTCGGAACTCTGCTGTACATTGTGCTGATTACAGTGTTGATTATTAGGATTCTGTTGTTGGCGCGACAGACGAGAAAGAAATATGCTTCGTTTATCTGTATCGGAATTGCTGGTATGCTTATAGCGCAGACTGTTGAGAATATCGGGATGTGCCTTGCGCTTCTGCCTGTAGTCGGAATTACGCTTCCGTTCTTCTCATACGGTGCCTCATCTATTCTGTCTATGTATATCTGTGTGGGGATAT
This sequence comes from Clostridia bacterium, assembly GCA_017935805.1. The sequence continues at coordinate 19,017 of JAGBGV010000076.1, forward strand.
TACAAAGCATTTGTACCCACAATAAGAAATACTATTTTGAGAGAGAAAACGAATAATTTATTGGGATCTTTCCGAATTAATGTCGGAGAGGTCCTATTTTCATCCAGTTAATGTATGTGTAACTGTTTTTCCTGCCTCCGATTCCATTATTTTAGGGGTTACATTTTTGACGGTACGGCATTATAATGTTAGTGTATCGAATCAGAAGGTGGAACACATATGGAACTAATCATAATTAGCGAATCAAAATTCAAGCTCATGCTGACATCTTCAGACATGGCTTCATATACAGGCAACACAAAAGAAATGTTGCGCGAGATAATTAATGATGTGCAGACAAAATGCGGCTATTCGCCTATATCCGGACGTGTGTTTGTTCAGATGTATCCCTCAAAAGAGGGCGGTTGCGAGCTCTTTGTAACAAAACTCGAGCATCATAACAATATCTCAATGCGTGGTGGTGAAGAACGCACGCTGGCAGAATACAAGAAATACATACCGCAAGAGAGAAGAATCATTTATTCATTCGAAACGATGAGTTACCTGCTTGGGTGTTGTTTGGGACTGTCTCAAATAGGGTATACAGGAACGAGCGCAGCCTATGTAGACAGAAGCAGACAGAACTATTACTTGATGCTTGACAGTGAAACACATATTGCAAGCGAAAACATGGGAAGCTTGTGCCCGGGATATACATATTACTATATTAACGAACACTGTGACGTTATCTGCAGTGACGGTGCTGCCGAAATACTTGGAAAACTTGCGTAATATTAATAAAATAATGTTGATATATCCGCCATGTCATGGTATTATATACTTGATAATAATTGACGGACGGACGTATTAATGTTAGATAATCATAATAATAAAACTGTCAGCCGACGTGAAACCAACACATGGATTCCCGGGTGTCCGGTACAAATAAAAGAAGTATCGCTGGTGCTTTTGGATGAGAAGCTGTATACAACTGCAAAAGCATCACCGTGTACAGATGAGCCAATATCGCACTATGTAGCAGATATTATATACTACAATCAAAGACGCGAGGAAATCGGACAAAGCGATAATGTAAGGTTAGACCTAAAAGGATCCGTTGAGGCTGAATTCAGCGATGCTGCATATGCTGAAGCTGTTGTTAGATCAGTTTATTTTGCAGACGGAACTCTTTGGGAAGCTGCTCCCGAATCGGTTGCTAACACGCTTCCGGAGCAAGAGGTAATTTGGCAGACTGACCCGCTGTATAATGTGATAATAAAAGTTACACAAGGCGTTGTTAACGCAAAATATTTTCCGGACAAATTAGAGGATGGCTGGCGATGCGCATGTGGTCAGATCAATATACATAAATCAAATGATTGCGGCGCTTGCGGTTGTTCTCGTGAGTGGCTTACGAAAGTATTTGATAGAAATTATCTTGAAAGCCAAAAAACAGCCGTTGAAGAGGGTAGAAAGCCGGAACAGGTGAAAATTGTAAAGAAGAAGGAAGCTGAAAAGCTTGTTTCTGACAAAGCAAAGTTTACGATAATCGTTTCAGCTTTATTGCTTGTAGTTATAATTACACTTTTGACAATCTTTTATCTAATTCCTCAAAGCAAATACAACACAGCGTCTGAACTTGCAACCCGTAGTGAGTACGATAAAGCAATCGACATCCTTCATGACCTTGGAAATTTTAAGAACTCCAAAGAGCTTGCTGAGCGTTTCACATATGAGAAGTATGCGGAGCTTACAGGAATATACGATCTGTACATTACCACCACAGACAAAGAGCCTTGGTTTGAGATTAATGAAAGCGGTACTCTTGAATTCATCTCTACAAAGTACACAGGATCTTGGGATGGCTTCAAAATTCCTCATGTTGTTAATGGAATAGTAGCAACCAAACTTGCTAAAAACTTTTGCATTAACTGTTCGGAGTTAACAGAAATCATCATCCCCGACACCGTCGAGATAATAGGTGATCAAGCCTTTCTTAATTGCGCATCACTTACAAAAATTGTATTCGGCAAAAATGTTCATACAATTGAGCAAAGAGCATTCATAGATTGCGAGTCATTGGAGGAAATTGTTATCCCGGATACGGTTGTTAACCTCGGACAGCGTGCTTTTAACAATTGCAAAAAGCTAAAATCCATTACTCTTGGCAGTGGCATAAAGGAAATAGGACCGTATACCTTTAGCAACTGCACTTCTCTTGAAGAAATTATTATTAATACTTCTTTAAGCTCAATTGGAGACTATGCTTTTAGCGGATGTGATTCATTAGCAAGAATTGTCTGCTCTGCTGATGCCTCCGAGTGGACAGCTCCTGACGTCGGAGAGGGTAACGAAGTCTGGAATGACATTCAGATCATCTTCCAAGACAACTAAAAATCAAGCACTCGTGATGTCATGAGTGCTTTTATTATTTGTGCATCTTTATTGACACGGCAGTAAAAAATGGTATAATTATATTTGTTGGTAAGACGCTAAATTTTCAATAATTGTTGAACTTAGTTTTATATAAACTTGAGAATAATAAGCTAAAATAGTAGAAAATTGGAGAGACTATAAGGAGTACAGTATGTTTAAGATATTGATAGCTGAAGACGATAAAGAACTGCTTCAATTATTTCGACATGTGCTGATAAAGAATGGCTATTCTGTTACAGGAGTTAAGAACGGTGCAGAGGCGCTTGACGAGCTTGAAAGCGGGTACTATGATCTAATTATCTCTGATATAATGATGCCTGAGGTGGACGGCTATGAGCTTGTTCGCTCGCTTCGGGCTGCGGGAAACAACACTCCTGTTATGATGATCACAGCTAAGGATGCCTTTGACGACATGAGGCTTGGTTTTGTTGCCGGTAGTGATGATTATATGGTTAAGCCCGTTAATGTAAACGAAATGGTTCTCCGTGTGAGCGCACTTTTGAGAAGAGCACAAATGGCAAATGAGCGCAGGCAAGTCATCGGAGATACTGTTATGGAGTGTGACTCACTTACGGTAACAACAGCGGGAGAAAGCTTCGTGTTGCCGCAAAAAGAATTTATGCTTTTGTATAAGATGTCATCGTATCCCGGGAAAATATTTACTCGGCAGCAGTTGATGGATGATATCTGGGGGTACGAATCCGACAGCGATACCCATACTGTTGACGTTCATATCGGTAGACTGCGCGACAGGTTCCGCGATAATAAAGATTTCAAAATCGTTACTATTCGCGGACTCGGTTACAAGGTGGTAAAGCTATGAAACGGCTAAAGAAATGGACACACAGCATCCACTTTTACTTTACCTTAATTACAATGCTGGAGATAACTGTCACAGTTATTGCAGCAGCGCTTATTGATGAGCTTGTCAGAAAAATACTTGGTTTTGATATTACCATACCATCAGTCTTATGGTTGCCTCTCATCAGTATCATTATAGGATCTGCACTTGCTACGGCAATGAACTATATTTTCTTTGCACCTGTGACACGGCTCGGCAAGGCGATGAATAACGTGGCAAAAGGCGAGTTTGGGGTAACTGTTGAAACAAAGACCAAGATACGTGAGATTAAAGATTTATACAACAGCTTCAACCTTATGACTAAAGAGCTTGCCAACACAGAGGTTTTACAAACTGATTTTGTGTCAAATGTATCTCACGAGTTCAAGACTCCAATAAATGCTATAGAGGGCTACGCAACACTTCTGCAGGATGGCACCCTCGCCGAATCCGATAAGAATATATATGTGGATAAGATTCTGCTTAACACAAAAAGACTATCTGAGCTTGTTGGCAATATTTTGCTCCTTTCGAAGTTAGATAATAGCTCTATCCCCTCAAAGCAAGAAAAATATCGTCTGGACGAGCAGATTCGCCAGTCAATACTATTACTTGAGCCAAAATGGGAACAGAAGGATATTACATTTGATCTGGAGCTTGACGAAGTTGAATATTACGGAAACGAAAGTCTCATGCATCATGTATGGACAAACTTAATCGATAACGCTATAAAATTCAGCCCTGTCGAGGGTGATATCAGTATCAGCTTGAAATCTGATAACTCGAAAATATACATAACAGTAGAAGATTGCGGTGCCGGAATTCCAGATGATAAAATCAACAACATATTCGACAGATTTTATCAGGTTGACAGCTCACACAAGGAAGAGGGTAACGGACTTGGTCTTGCGCTTGTGAAACGCATTTTAGATAATTGCTGCGGCACCGTTCAGGCATCTAACAGAGATTGCGGCGGTTGCAGGTTGTTTGTAACACTTGAGCGCCAATTATTTAAATAAATTCACGTTAATAACATAGTTTTCTAATGAAATATTAATTGAAATCTGTAATTCATGGTGATATAATAGATGAGCTACTATAAAATAGGAGAATTATATAGTATAGTCTGTTAATTTACATTAAATGTAATTACATTTTGAAAGGATATATATGCTCGAATTAAAAAGTATCACTAAAGATTACCCGATTGGTGACGGCGTTGTTAACGCTCTGAAAGGGA
>JAGBGV010000077.1 GCA_017935805.1 Clostridia bacterium
CGCCGGAAAGAGTGCCGATGGTGCGCTTTTCAAATCCCTTGAGGTTTACAAGAGCAAGCATTTCCTGGACACGCTCAACTATTTCTTTTTCTTTAACCTTTTTGATTCGCAGACCGAATGCGATATTCTCGAACACATTCAGATGCGGAAACAGCGCATAACGCTGAAAAATGGTGTTAACCTCGCGCTCATACGCAGGCACACCACTCATGTTCTTCGAGTCGAAAAACACTTCCCCCTCGTTGGGTTCAAGGAAGCCGGCAATAAGTCGGAGAGTGGTGGTTTTACCGCATCCGGAAGCACCCAGAAACGTTACAAATTCACCGTCACCGATAGACAGACTGAGATCGTCGAGTATGGTATCTCCGTCAAATCTTACCGTAATGTTCTTCAGTTCTACAATATTTTTTTTGTTTTCCATATTTTTTGCATCCCCCTTTGCGGCAAAAGACCACGTATAGCCGTATTACAGCTCTGCGCGAACCCACACTCGACTAATCACAGCCCCCGCAAAGAGTTTTTTACAAAACAGTGAACTACCGCTTGTCGCTGTGATTTCTCAGATGCACTGCATCCCGGTTTTGTGAAAACTGCCGGGTGTGAACATCAGTATTAAATTTTGTTTTGCGTTCGTTTCCGCTGACGCGAGTGATTGAACGCGCTTTGATGTTTTTGGAATCCGACAGCCTTTGCGCTAATCGGACTTGTCAGCACAGATGCAAAAATCGTGCAATACCAATTATACTGTATTTTAGAAAAATGTCAATATATTTTGAACAATTTGTGATTATTATAGGGCATTTTGTCGTCATTCTATAACATTCGCTGTAAGGTGGGTTGACTGTATCAGCTATGAGCCTCGAGTTGAGTTTTTACCTCGGAAAAGTAATGAAGATTATACAAGCTTTTGCTCTGATGGTGCGATTGAAGAAATAAGTAAAGAGCCGATTGCTTTATTCAATGAAAAAACTTATAAAAAACGGAAGAAATTTCGCGAATAACTTGCATTTTCCTATCATCCCGTGTTATAATACTATATTATATTGATTTTTACTTAAAAAGGATAAAAGCTATGACACTTACAAGCATTCGCTCTCTTTACAGAGAAAGAGACACTATCGACCACGACCATGTCACAGTCGGCGGTTGGGTGAGAAGCATTCGCGCTTCCAAAACCTTCGGCTTTATCATGCTCTCCGACGGTACATTCTTTGAGCCTATTCAGATCGTTTATGACGACAAGCTTGAAAACTTCCAGGAGATCTCCAAGTTCAACGTAGGCTCTGCTCTCGTTGTTGAATGACGCATTATCGAAACTCCCGATGCAAAGCAGCCCTTCGAGATCCACGCTGACAAGGTAACTCTTGAGGGTGCATCTACTCCCGACTACCCCCTCCAGGAGAAGCGTCACTCTATTGAGTATCTCCGCACTATCTCTCATCTCCGTCCCAGAACTAACCTGTTCCAGGCAGTGTTCCGCGTTCGCTCTCTTGCAGCATATGCTATTCACAAGTTTTTCCAGGAAAGAGCATTTGTTTATGTTCACACACCGATCATTACAGGCTCTGACTGCGAGGGTGCAGGTGAGATGTTCCGCGTAACCACAATGGATATGAACAATGTTCCGAAAACTGAAAACGGTGAGGTTGATTTCTCCGAGGACTTCTTCGGTAAGAGCGCAAACCTGACTGTATCCGGTCAGCTCAATGGTGAGACCTACGCTATGGCGTTCAAGAATATCTACACCTTCGGCCCTACATTCCGTGCGGAAAACTCCAACACAACTCGCCATGCAGCTGAGTTCTGGATGATTGAGCCTGAGATCGCATTTGCCGACCTTTATGATGACATGAAGCTTGCTGAGGATATGCTCAAGTTCGTTATCACTTATGTTATGGAAAACGCACCTGAGGAAATGGCATTCTTCAACAGCTTTGTTGACAAGGGACTTATCGAACGTCTCAACCATGTTGTAAACAGCGACTTCGGTCATGTAACTTATACTGAGGCTATCGAAATTCTTGAAAAGAACAACGACAACTTCGACTACAAGGTAAGCTGGGGCTGTGATCTCCAGACAGAGCACGAAAGATATCTTACAGAAGAGATCTTCAAGCGTCCTGTATTCGTAACCGACTATCCGAAGGAGATCAAAGCATTCTACATGAAGCTGAATCCCGACGGAAAGACTGTTGCGGCTATGGACTGCCTCGTTCCCGGTATCGGTGAGATCATCGGCGGCAGCCAGCGTGAAGATGATATCGAAAAGCTGTCCACTCGTATGGATGAGCTGGGACTTGAGAAGGAATCCTACGGCTTCTATCTCGATCTCCGTAAGTACGGCTCTGCTCGTCATGCAGGCTTCGGTCTCGGATTCGAGCGTTGCGTAATGTATCTCACAGGTGTTTCAAACATCCGCGACGTGCTTCCTTTCCCCAGAACAGTAGGCAACTGCGAACTTTAATTTATATGTCAAACGAACCGTGTGGCCTGTGCTTCACGGTTTTGTTGAGGAGACAAATATGAACGACTGGAAAAATATCATACTTCCGGAATATGAAATAAGAAAAACGCAGGCACAGAAAACTCGCTTTATTGAAATGCTGAAGGAAAAATACGGCGATTCAATGAAGATAGAGGAGAGCAAGAAATCTGACAAGAGCCGAAACATTGTTTTCGGAGACCCGGAGAAGGCTAAAACTGTGTTCACGGCACATTACGACACCTGCGTGTTTATGCCTATCCCAAATTTCATAACGCCGATGAATCTCTTTGTCTACATTCTGTATCAGCTGCTCGTCGTGGCGATATTCTATACCCCTGTAGTGCTGCTGATTTTGCTTGCAGCTCATCTTACCGAAGGAATGTCAGAGACCGTCCGTATTGCAGTTAATGAGATAATACTGTTTGCTTCGCTGTTTGGACTGCTGCTTTTTTTGAGAAAAGGTCCCGCAAACCGCCATACAGCAAATGATAACACTTCCGGCGTTGTAACGGTTCTTACTTTGCTTGATAAGATCGGTACGGATAAGGACGCCGCGTTCATTCTGTTCGATAACGAGGAGAACGGTATGCAGGGCTCGAAGGCATATGCCGCTGCTCATCCAAATGTTAAGAATCACAGGATGATCGTTAACCTGGACTGCGTGTCAGACGGAGATAACATACTTCTGTTCTGCTCAAAGGCAGTAAAAAAGGACAGCTATTGCAAGGATATTCTTGATCGTGCGGAAACTGTACTGTCTGAGTTTGGAAAAGCACCGCTGATTCCGAAAGGATTTACATTCTATCCATCCGACCAGACATCTTTCAACAGATACATAGCTGTTGCCGCACTTAAAAAATCAAAACTTGTGGGATATTACATGGATAAGATCCATACACATAAGGATATAGAGTTTGACGAGAGAAACATTGAGGCATTGGTGGCGCTGTTCTCCGGTGATGTTGCACTCTGATACTCACGGAATCAACAAAATTCGCTAAAATCTGCCCCTTGCCTTGACTTTCGCGACAGTATGGGATAAAATAGTACCGTAGCGAAAACTATACATTTTTGGAGGAACCATGATAAGCCTTAAGAAAATACTGATATTCGCAATGTGCGGCTTGCTGCTGCTTGCCTCATTTGTGGGATGTAACAATACGAATACTCCTGTTGATACCGGTGAGAGTGAGACGAATGCTCCTGTCGGCACTGATGATAATACAGAAACCGATGCACCTGAAACTGATTTGCCTGATACAGATAAACCTGAAACTGATGCTCCCGAGACTGAAGCTCCGGAGACCGATCCCGTAACAGGTGAGCCGCTGAACTGCTACAGCTATCTTACAGGATACCCTGTTACCGAAGCACAGCAGAAGCAGCGCCCTGTTGCTATTATGATGAATAACATTTGGCTTGCTATTCCGCAGATCGGCATCAGCGAGGGTGAGATATACTACGAATGCGCGGCAGAAGGCGGAATTACAAGAATTATGATGCTTGTTTCCGACTATGCGAATGCAGGAACTATCGGCTCCATTCGTTCATCCCGTGACTATTTCGTTGATTTCCTTGACAACCATGACGCACTCTACGTTCACGCGGGAGGAAGTGATCAGGCATATGCAAAGCTGAGCTGGAGAAAGATCAACAATCTTGACGCTGTAACAATGTATCTCCCTGACACATTCTGGAGAGATAATGACCGCCTTGCAAACATGGGTTATGAGCATAGCCTTATGACATCCGGCGCTGCAATTGCAGATGGATTTGCTACAAAAGGCTACAGAACAGAGCTTAACGCAGATTTCAAGCCGATCTTTAACTTCTGCGATCCTGATGAAGAGATCGTCCTTGGAACAGATCCCGCAAAGCACATACATATCAACACTACATCCGTTCAGACTGTTGACTACGTTTACAATGAAGAAACAGGCGAGTACCTGAGATATCAGTATAACGGTGACCCCCACATTGACGGGGACGACGGTGAGCAGATCTCCGTTAAGAATGTTATCATTCTGTTCACTGATATTGCTCTTATCCCCGGTGACACCGCAGGCAGACTTACCGTTGAGACCGTCGGCTCCGGAAGAGGCTTCTACATCACAAACGGTGAAGTGAAGGAGATCGTATGGTCCCGTAGCCACAACAGAGCGCCTGTTGATCTTGAGTATGCTGACGGCACGGAGCTTGTTATCAACTGCGGTAAGACATTTATCAACGTTGTTGACGACGGAGTTGAGGCAACACTGAACTTCAATCACGAGTGGGCGAAATAATTTTTGTGCTCAAAAAATAAAAAATACTATTGACAAACATAAATGTATCTGCTATAATAATATCCGCTGACGTCGGTTGATGTCGGCGGATAAAAAATGCTAATATGGCTCAGTTGGTAGAGCACATCCTTGGTAAGGATGAGGTCCCC
>JAGBGV010000078.1 GCA_017935805.1 Clostridia bacterium
GATCTCGTCAAAATGCCCCAGCGCTTCAAGTCTGCTTTTAACTCTCTCGATGATCTCTTCACTGCATCCGGAATGGGTTATAAACACTCTTTCGCGGTCAGCCATCATAAGCTCATCTGTCATTTCTTCAACATATTTATCAAGAACGATCTCAAGCTTTCCTCTCAGCTTTTTGCCGACACCCATGGAGCCGTCCTTAACGGAAATAACGGGATGGAGCTTGAGGGTATTTGCCATAAGTGCTGTAACAGCGTTACATCTGCCGCCGCGAGCAAGATATGTAAGTGTATCAACAACGAAGCTTGCGCGCACCTTGCTTCTCTCGCCTTCGATCTCGGAAACGATCTCCTCTGCACTCTTACCCTCACTTGCAAGTCTCGCGGCGCGAAGCACCTGAAGACCGATGCCTGTGGAAAGATTCTCAGAGTCGATAACGAAAAGGCGCTCATAGGGGGTGTCCTCCGCAATAATTCTCGCAACGTTGCAGGTGGTGCTCATCTTGCTTGAGATACCAAAGAATATAATGTCGTCGCCTGCTTCCATAAAAGGCTTAAGAACATCTGTCGCCTTGTCAAAGGGAATAGCTGCTGTTTTGGGAGTGGTCTTATTTGCATCCGCCCATGCATAAAGCTCGTCGGGAGTTATATTCTCGCCGTCAAAATAGCTGTCCTCTCCCATAATAACACAGAGAGGAATAACTGAAATATCATATTTGGCAAGAAGTTCCTTCGAAAGATCGCAAGTGCTGTCTGCTACGATTCTGACTTTACTCATACTAATCACCATTTTATACTATATTTTTGCATCTTTCGATACATCGTGATGTATGTTACCACAGACGGATGAACAAATAATTAATTTTTATTTAACATTTGTTAACTTATTGTTTCGGAAACGTACAGCTCTTTACCGTCAATATCACAACAGTCCATAGAAACTTGGGTCAATGCACTGTTTTCATATGTCCTGTAGTAGTAGATACATTTGTCGGTGTTGCAGCAGCAGGAATATCTTGTGTATTCATACTGTCCGTCGGGGGTCATAACACAGCCCAGCGGCATCGCTACAGAGCCTAAAATGTGAAAAAATTGGGCAACGCTTTGCTTTTCATCTCCCGTTTTCGGAGATTTTGAGCGCACAAAGGCGGCGCGGACAAATCTTGAGGCGGTGGTGTAGTCTCCGGGAAGCCCTATTGCTCCTGTACCAAGACTGTGATTGCTTAAGGAGACATTCTTTGAAAGACGGTTTTCAGCCGCTCCCTCGTGGAGTGACATATAATTTGCGATATTTGTCATGTGGTAGTCATAAGTGGGATTGTTTGTCAGAACACCCAGCGGTGCATCGTATATTTTAACACCCTCACCCACACATTCAACTACCATAGACTCATCACGGTCGGATATTATCCAATGTAGGGGAGAAAGAGGCAACTCATCACTGAAATTGATGCTGACAGGATTGAATGAATACAGTGCTTCGCGCGCCTCGGAAACATTTGCACATAAGCCAAGTATCCAAGGAATAAATTCAAAAGGCGTTATATTCGTTTTGCCTTCGGTGTACGGCTTGTAATCAGCATTGCCGGGAAAATTCAGCCCCGCCATGCTAAGTCCCTTCTCGTTGGTGGCTTCATAATATAAAGGATATCCGTCAACCACCGTAGCCATGCCTATCATGGCATAGTGGTGTTCCACCGGCGCCTCGCAACGAAAATAAAATTTGTAATTTCTCGGAGTTATAACAACACGCTCATTGTATGAACGTTCAAGATCAAGATTTCTGCCGAAATAGTGACATTCGGTTTTGTATGTTACAGCAGTACACATAAAATACA
>JAGBGV010000079.1 GCA_017935805.1 Clostridia bacterium
ACATTGCCTTGAGGTGGTCGATATGACTGTGAACATTACCGTCGGAGAAGAGGCCGATAAAGTGGAGTGTTGTGCCGTTCTCCTTTACGCCGCCAACAAGTGCCTTCCATGTGTCGGAAGCGAACATCTTGCCGGATTCAATAGACGCAGACACCAGCTTTGCGCCCTGTGCGAACACCTGACCGGAGCCGAGAGCGTTGTGACCAACCTCGGAGTTACCCATATCGTCATCAGAAGGGAGACCTACAGCTGTGCCGTGAGCCTTGAGGGAAACCATGGGGTAATTAGCCATAAGGCGGTCGAGATTAGGAGTGCGGGCAAGACGAACTGCATTTGCACCTGTATCGGGAGCGATACCAACGCCGTCCATTACGATAGTAACAACGGGACGCACGCCCTGGAAATTCTTGAGTTTTTCGAGAGTTTTCATGTTTGTAATTCCTCTTTATATAAATTTATTTTTTGTCTGTATTAAAGATTTTTGAGCTCTTGTCTTATTAAAGTTTTGATCAAACTTTTTCAAAAGTATGCGGGTTTTTAGGGCAGCGCCCTGAATCGATAACCGCAGTCATCGAAACACCCAGGCGTTCGAAAGAGTTCTTCTTTTTGTCTACTTTTTCTTCTCGATAAAGAAGAAAAAGTAATTCATTTCACCAGATCAAAGATGTTATATATCTTCAGTCCTTCTTTTTTAGCCATGCGGAACGTCTGACCTGCGCCGCTGCGGAATTTGCCGTTATAGTATGCCACGCAAAATGATGAGCGCTCTACCATTGAGTAGTTTCTCCGATTCATGCAATCGGGAGTGTAAAAGTCCTCAATATAGTAAATGGCAGAGGCAAGCCCCTTTATTCTGTGGTATTCACGCACCGCATCAATGCCGTCCTCTTCCTTCACCCATTTTTCCGTTTGATTTCTGCACGGCAACGCAAGCACAAGATGAACATTCGGACAGGTCTTTGCGGCATTCAGTACACGCTTTGCGGCAAGGGTATCAAATCCAAGAGCACCGCCGCAGATGAAATACTCGTACCCAACATGAGCGAGTAGATTAATGGCGTGGTCCAGCTTTCCGGTGATCTTCTCAAGTTTATCCTCCGGCAGCTTTCTGTGCCCTGTAAAGCAGCAGGTGTTTTCTCTCTTCATGAAGGGGAGTATTTCCATTTCACTTGTGTAATTCATGTCGGTCCCCTTTCGCCGTAGTCGGTTGACAATATAAGTCGGTTGTGATATATTTTAATTATATTAGAAACAAAGAAGGTTCGGTGTGCCATGATCTCGGTAAATATAAATGACAAGTATCTTCGGAAGACAGCAGAGCGTCTGCTTTCTCTGTGCAGCTTGAACAGCGGGGATATCCTGATCTGTGATGAAGCAAACGCTGCGGAGATTGCAGAAAACGCTCACAGCGGAGTAATAGTGCTGTATGGGAAAGGAGCATATCTGTATTCCGACACTCACAGCCGCCTTGCCTTAGCATATGGCGAAAGATACCGCTCAGTCAGCGTTCCCCTTGACTACAGGGAATTTTGCGAGGTTGTGACCGTGCTCTACCAATCAGCGGTAGTGGCAGCTCCCTCTGCGGCGTCAACCGCTCGCGATACAGTATCAGTTTCAGAGGAGACCTGCACCGTCAAGCGCGGCACCCGTGAAGTACAGCTTACAGAGCGTGAAATGCAGCTGTTCATTTACCTTCGCGCTCACTGCGGAAAGGTAGTATCCAGAGACACCTTGAAAAATGAGGTTTGGGGAAACACCACAGATGAGGGCACCAACATAGTTGACGTGTACATCAGTTATTTGCGACGTAAGCTGAAGCCCGTTCTCGGAGAAGGCGCGATAATCAGCGTGCGCGGTCAGGGTTACATGATTCCCCCGCCCCGTGAATAATCCCGAAATTTCCCATTTTATATATTATAGCACAAAAGTGACAGAAATACATCTGTTTTTGAAAGAAAAATTAAAAAATACAAGCAAAATAAAAATCAGTAGAAATGTGAAAAGGCAAAGCTACACAGAAAACAAAAGGGGATTCCAAAGGGGAAAACAGCGCAGTGTAGATATTGCTTGCAATAGGTACACAAGCTCTTGTCCCCTTGGTGCCGGGTGATTCTTAAGAGGTGCCGGCATTGGTACCTCTTAAGTTCTCCACGAAAGTGGGGACTTTGGTTCAACAAACAAGTATAGTTGAAGAGTAAAGCGGCATGAGATAAAGTATAGTTTGTAATTGCCACACATACCGTCGAGCAACGATACGAAGTATCGCAACCGATCTCTACAGGCGAGAGGAAAAGCGCGGGGCGAAGGGATATGCAATATACCCCCTGACATTTTCTCAACATTTTTTCGTTTTCCTGTTTACTTTTTCGTTTCCATAGTATATAATGTAATGTAAATCCAAAGACAATGATCGGGAAGAAGAGAGATGTACCGAATTTCAGAGAGCGACGGGCTGGTGTGACGCCGCATTCGGATCTTTGATGTGCGCCCGTGAGTCGGCTCGGTGAAGGTACACACCGTACTGCGTAGTCCTGCCCGCATAACTGCGTTAAAGGTATTTGAGTAACAAATCAGAGTGGAACCGCGATAACTCGCCTCTGTCGGAAACCGTTTTGCCGGTACCGATTGGGCGTTTTTTGTTTTACAGAAACTTTCGAGGAGGATTCAATGAAAACATACATATTTCGTGATTGTAACTTTATGACGTATGATGATTACGAAGAATATGATATATGCGGAGAAGAATACAAAAAGCTCATTTCTCTTTGTTGCGAAATGTGTAGCACACTTGCGTTTGCAATAGATAAAAAATGTGAAATCAATCTCGTGGATAAGCTTGAATCTTTCAGAATACCTGCTCCTAATAATCTCGAATATACTCTAAACGAAGATGAAAGATGGGATATAAGATATTACCAAGTCTGTCCTGAAATAAAGGATTTGCTGATAAACTCTGCGGACAGCATATACCAATGGCTTAACGGCTGGGGCTTCAACAATCCGGAAGATCCAACATTCTATCGTGAGGATGGAAGTGTGTTTTTCTCTTCAGTGATTCACGATGGAGAATTATTTCTCAACCTGACGGAAGATGAAAATGTATTCGATACTATCAGCAGCAACAATTGGGAACTTATACAGAGTTCCGGCAATTCTTTTGAGAAAGCATTGAGTAACTACTATTTCTCAATATACGGCGGAGGCATAATATGATTGGAAACGACAGAAACCAAATCAAAATAACATTTACCACAGCGCTGGGTAAGGCGTTCTACCGTCAGATCATGGCGATAAAGGACGACATTGACGCCATCTGCGCCCGTGACCCTGCGGCAAGAAACCGCGCCGAGGTACTCATGCTCTACTCGGGACTTCACGCGCTCATCATGTACCGCATATCTCACGCACTTCAGAAGCGTGGGCTCAAGTTCGGTGCGCGCGCTGTGTCACAGTTTGCGAAATTCCTCACGGGTATCGAAATTCACCCGGGTGCGACCATTGGCAAGGGACTCTTCATCGACCACGGCGCCGGAGTAGTCATCGGTGAGACTGCAATAATCGGCAACAACTGCACCATTTACCAGGGCGTTACTCTCGGCGGTACAGGTAAAGAGACAGGCAAGCGTCACCCCACCCTCGGAGATAACGTGCTCATCGGTGCGGGCGCAAAGCTACTCGGCAACTTCACCGTAGGCTCCAACTCAAAGATCGCCGCAGGTGCGGTAGTCCTTGGGGATGTGCCGGAAAACTCCACCGCTGTAGGTATTCCCGCAAAGGTAGTACGCCGCGACGGTGCAAAGGTGAAGCCTGCAGAAGACCTTGACCAGGTACACATTCCCGACCCCATTGACAACGAGCTGAAGTCACTTCGCGCTCGCATCGAACAGCTGGAAGCTGAAATCAAAGGAAAAATCTAATAATCGGAGGTCAAAATATGTATTGTCCCCAGTGCGGACTTAACATTAAAGACGGCGAGACAGTCTGCTCAGGCTGCGGCGCACCTCTCCCCACTACTCCGCCGAGAAAGCAGAACGTGTTCGTCAGATTTCTCAAAGCGGTGCTGATGTGTGTTCTCGCTCTGGCAGTATTCTTCGGATGTCAGACCTTGGTAGCCATAGGATACTCCTCCATGTACATGGCAAATCTCATTATTTCAGGGGAAGCCCCTCTGTCGGAGACCGATCCCGCTTGGGTGGAGATATCAGAGCAGATGAATGACAAGATCAGCGAAAATACCACGGGAATTCTTCTCGTGTCAAATTTGCTGACCGTGCTTATCCTGTGCCTCGGATACACCCTCAGAAAGAAATCCCCTGCACGGGAGCTGGATGTAAAGGGAATCAACCCGCTGCGTTATGTGAGCATTGCAATATTCGGTATGGCGCTGCAGGTATTCATCATTGTGACGCTGAACTTCATTCCCTTCCCCGAGGCAGTCTACGCAGAGCATAATGACGCTTTTGCAGATCTTGGGGGAACAGGCAACCTTTTCCTTGAGCTCTTGTCGGTAGGACTTGTGACCGGCATCGCAGAAGAGCTGGTATTCCGCGGCATGATACTGAAATATCTCAAGCGAGTTATCCCCTCCTGGGCGGCTGTGATCATTTCAGCGGTAGTATTCGGACTTGTTCACGGCTCTCTCTTGTCAATGATCTACGCCACAGTAGTAGGTCTGGTACTGGGTACGCTGTACGTTAAGTTCGACTCAATAATTCCGGCAATAATCTGCCATGTGTTCTTCAACTCCATGTCCTCGCTCCTGACACTTATTCCGCCGGACAACGGAATGATCAATTTCGCACTTTACATTACGTCAATTCCCGTGATCTTCTATCTTGCAAAGAGCCTGTTCTTCAAATATCCCACAGTCAGCGATCTGCTTTTCGACAGCAAGAACCGCATAAAGCCGAAAAACGCATATGAGGCGGCAGTAATAAACGACATGAACGCCCTCAAGAAATCCGGCGAAATAACAGAAGCAGACCTGCGCCGCCTTGATTTCGACTGGGAAAGAGCAAAAAAGAACCAGCCTAACGGCAGAATCCCAACTACTGACAATTCAAACAATGCTCCCGACGAGACGGGCGGCAATGACAACGAAAACGGAGGAAATTCAAATGAAGCTTTATAATACACTCACAAAAACACGTGACGAGTTCGTTACACACGAGCCCGGCAAATGCACAATGTACACCTGCGGACCTACAGTTTACCACTTTGCACACATAGGAAACCTGCGTTCATATATCATGGAGGATATTCTCGAGAAATACCTCAGCTACACAGGTCTTGATGTAAAGCGCTGCATGAACATCACCGACGTTGGTCATCTTTCAAGCGATGCTGACACAGGCGAGGACAAGATGCTCAAAGGAGCAAAGCGCGAGAAAAAAACTGTTATGGAGATCGCGCAGTTCTACACAGACGCGTTCTTTGCTGACTGCGGCAAGCTGAACATAAAGATCCCCGAGATCGTTGTTCCCGCAACATCTTACATCCCCCAGTTTATCGAAATGGTAGAAACACTCCTCGAGAAGGGCTACGCTTATGTGGCAGAGGGCAACGTGTACTTTGACACCTCCAAGCTTGGCGAGTACTATGTATTCAACAAGCACGACGCAGAGGATCTGGCGGTAGGCGTTCGCGAAGGCGTTGAAGAGGACCTTGCAAAGCGCAACAAGTCCGACTTCGTGCTTTGGTTCACCAAATCCAAATTTGAGGATCAGGAGCTGAAATGGGACAGCCCCTGGGGTATCGGTTATCCCGGCTGGCATATCGAATGCTCCGCTATCTCCGTTCAGAATCTGGGCGAGTATCTCGACATCCACTGCGGCGGTATTGACAATGCGTTCCCCCACCACACAAACGAGATCGCACAGAGCGAAGCATACCTCGGTCACAAGTGGTGCTCACACTGGTTCCACGTGCTTCACCTGAACACAAACTCCGGTAAGATGTCAAAATCCTCCGGCGAATTCCTCACGGTTTCCCTGCTTGAGGAAAAGGGATACGCTCCCCTGGTTTACCGTTTGTTCTGCCTCCAGTCCCATTACAGAAAATCCTTGGTATTCTCATACGAAGGACTTGACAGCACAAAGACCGCATACAACAAGCTCCT
>JAGBGV010000013.1 GCA_017935805.1 Clostridia bacterium
CGGTATGAAGACTACCACCTTCTTTGCGCTGATAAAGTCACTCCTCTCCCACTCAACGGGACGCGAGGCTCGTGCATTCGGCAAGCGTATCCCCGGAGATATTATGCAGCGGGCGTTTGTTATCATCTCGCTGGGCTTTTCTTGGACTGCTGTGATGATCGGAGCAATTGCAGTCCTCGAGCCACAGCTTCCCCTGCGGGATGTGATGTTTGAGTGCTTCTCCGCCATCGGCACGGTAGGTCTTACTACGGGAATAACTCCCGTTTTGTCATCACCGTCGAAGATTTTGATAATGCTGACTATGTATATCGGCAGACTCGGTCCCCTTACCATTGCCACCCTTTGGGCAAGATCAAAGGAAAGCGGAGTTTCCAGAGCAGAGGAGCAGTTCCCCATAGGATAAGTTATTGAAAAATATTACTACTGAACATACAGAAAGGACATTTCCCATGAAAAAGAACAAAAGCAAAAAGTCACAGCTTTACGCCGTTATCGGACTTGGCAGATTTGGCTTTGCATTGGCTGAATCTCTTTCAAAACGGGGACTTGACGTCATCGCCATCGACCGTGATCGGGCAAAGATCACAGCGGCGGCTGAATTTACCCAAAGCGCATTCGTGGTGGATGAGCTGACTGCGGATAATCTCCGTGAGGTGGGAGTTGTCAACGCAGACGTTGCGGTGGTGTGCATCGGAAGCAAGCTTGACACAAGCGTTCTTACCACTATGAACCTTATGAAATTGGGAGTAAAAAAGGTAATATCCAAAGCGACAAGCACCGAGCAGGGAGAAATCCTGAAGCTGCTTGGAGCAGAGGTGGTGTACCCCGAGCATGACATGGCTATTCGACTTGCGGCACGTCTTGCCTCTCCCAACGTACTTGAATATATCAGCCTCAGCGACAAGATAGACATTGCGGAAATACAGCTTTCTCCTAAGGTTGACGGAAAAACGGTGCTTGAGCTGAACGTGCGCCGCAATTTCGGGTTGAACATCATCGCAATATCCGACGGCGGAGAGATGACAACGGATGTTCTGCCGGATACTGTACTGAAGGCGGAAAACACCGTAACGGTTATCGGTCAGACGGTGAATGTCAAACGGTTCGAGGACTATCTGGCGTAAACTGAGTTATGAGTTATGGGTTATGGGTTATGAGCCGGGCAGGGTATGCAGAGCACAAAAACAATTACTTCGGCTGACCCTGCCCACGAGACTTCGTCTCGGCTTGTGTAACCGAGTTATGAGTTTATTGATGTTCAGCTTATAACTTTTCCGGATTCGGGAACTTTTTTCGATTCCCGACGTCTAAATATTCGCAATTGAGGAAAATTTTGCCACTCAAAAGTTAACTCATTGTAAACTTTGCACAAATCCATATACTTTTTTCAAATATTGTGATATTATTACTATGTATCAAAATATTTTCCAGCCGACTCTCACTCGATTTTGCGGCTGAAAAAAGTAATTTCAACCAAAGAAAGGAAAAACAAGTATGAAGAAGTTCCTTACACTTTTCCTCGCGCTCGCAGCTATGCTCACAGTATTCGCTGTAGCTGTTTACGCCGGTGACGGAGGAGAAGAAACCCCCGAAGCAACTGTTCCCGAATACACCATCTATGCTGATGGCACACTCAAGCACACTGTAAATGTTAAATCCGAATACACTGGATCAGAAAGCATCATCTGGAAATCAAACAATGATGCTGTTGCAACTGTAGACGAAAAGACCGGTGTTGTTACTGCTGTAGCTCCCGGTAATGCAAAAATCTTTGCTCTTCTGTCTTCTGATTTCAGCAAAGCAGGCGTTGAAGTTAAAATCGTTGTTGTAAATCGCTCACTTGCTGATATTCAGCTTAAGCAGCCTAAGAAAACATCTTACTTTGCCGGTGATACAATTGACCTCACAGGCATGGTTGTTACTTTTGTTTATGACAACGGTGACCAGGTAGAAGCGAAGGAAACTGAATACAAGTGCGACCTTACAGGCACAAGACTTCTTACATCTCACAAGGAAGCAACAATTATCGCTAAAGTGAATGAAGATATCAAAAAGTCCTTCAACATCACTGTAAAGGATAATATTGTAACCGATCTTAAGCTTTCTCTGTCTGGTGGCACAAGCAACTTTACCGCAGGCAACACTCTCCCCGGACTTAATGTTACTGCTACTTTCTCTGACGGTACCGAAGCTATGCTCGGTGCAGGAAAATATGATATTCTTATTAATGGAGAAAAAGTAAGCTCATCCAGACTCCTTACTGTTGATGACAAGAATATCGCCGTTTATTACAATGGTAAGAAATCCAATGTTATCTCTATTTCTGTAACAAAGCCTTCTGACGGCTCCGGTGATGACGACAAC
>JAGBGV010000080.1 GCA_017935805.1 Clostridia bacterium
GCACTACGATACAATCGTCGGGGAAATAGGTATTCGCCAACATACAGCAAAGAGACTTGCATTAGCAGGTCTCTTTTTTTGTCTCCCGAAAACCACGCGTTAGACGCGTGGTTCAGTGAAGGCTTTGCCGGTAAGGGAGAAATAAAAACTCCTTTGTTGTATAATGGAGGTGCTGTCAGCCAACTGCACTATAGAAACAACAAAGGAGGTCATTTGGGAATGAGTATAAATGACATAAACAGTTTATCACACACGAGATGGAATTGCAAGTATCATATAGTGTTTGCGCCGAAATATAGACGCAAAGTATTCTATGGAGAAAAGCGGAAAGAAGTAGGAAAGATATTAAGACAGCTGTGCGAGTGGAAAGGGGTGAAGATAGTAGAAGCGGAAGTATGTCCGGATCACGTGCATATGTTGTTAGAAATACTGCCGAAAATCACTGTGTCAAGCTTCATGGGATATCTAAAGGGGAAAAGCAGCACGATGCTGTATGAGCAATTCGGCGAGTTGAAGTATAAATATCGAAGCAGAGAATTTTGGTGCAAAGGGTACTATGTAGATACAGCTGGAAAGAATACGAGCCGAATTGCGGAGTACATCGCCAACCAATTAAAAGAGGATAAGCTGGGCGAGCAGCTCGCAATAAATGAAAACAGCCCGTTCACGGGCAGCAAGTAACAATCCTACGCAGTTGGCAGAACGTGTAAGTGTGTTTACACGCACGCGAGGAACAGAGGGCTATGCCCGCATAAGAAAAACTACCCGCTATGCGGGTGGATATTTATTGTATTTTTTCCTAAATATGTCACAAATCACGCTTGTATTACGTTATAATATATGTCGCGACGATAACAAAGGAGGCGAGATGATGCCGAAAACAGATGATGCAAGCAAAATAGCAGAGCTGTACAGTATGTACGAACAAAAGATGTTCTACGAGGCGCGCGGAATACTCAACGATGATCAGCTTGCTGAGGACGCAGTTCAAGAGGCATTCCTGAAGTTGATACGTCACAGAGACAGACTGAGCACCCTTCGACCGCAGCAGATCTCAAGCTATGTTTGGCAAACGCTGCGGAGCACTGCGATAGATATTTATCGAAAAAACAAGCGCGAACGTGAGCGTATATGTGATATTGAGGAAGCAGAGAAGATTATTGGGGAGAGTGACTCTTTGAATGACGGCGTGATATCCCTTATAGATGATCTGCCGCCTAAGTATAAAGCTATAGCGGTATGCAGACTCAAACACGGACTTTCCGTTAAAGAAACAGCATCGGTGCTGAAGCTGACGGAATCATGCGTGCGAAAAAGATACGAACGTGCGCGGAAATTGCTTGCTGAAATACTTGAAGATACAATGTGAAAGGAGAATACACATGAATGACCGCCACAATTTTTCAAACGATTATGAAAATAAAAAAAGAGCCATTTTGAATGCTCTTGAAGACACTGCCGAACAAAAAACACACGTAAGTAGCCGTGTTGCTGTAAAGTTAATTGCAGTAGTAGCTTTGATATCCATCTTGACAGTTGGTGTTTTTGCCGCAACAAAGCTGATTGAATTCAGCTTAAAGCAGGAAGGGGACAAAATACAGATCTCGGCAAAACTGCCCGACCGCTCAAATGCCGATATAGCAAATAACGAAAACAAGCCGCTCAGAAGCTGGAATGCTGATGAAGATGAGATCAGCGTTAAACTGAACTTCGGATACATGCCCGACGATATAGTTGAGGACTCTACTGCTCCTTATAAATACAGCGATGAAGAGTTTACCAGAGCATTGACATTTGTTGGCCACGATCTGCGCCGAAGCGATTTCGAGACAATTTTGGCAGGCGCTGACTCGTATGTAGGTTTAGACGCAGGAGAGAACAAGGCGTACATCGTATATTGGGACTCGGAGACTGCCTTCTACAACAGAAAGCTGTACGTCCTCTTTGAAGAAGCGGAGCTGCTTGTCAGTGCATATGTAAGCTACGGCATCACTGACGACGAGCTGCGCGAAATAGCTGAAAACATTACCGTAACCGAGACGGATAATACATCAGAAGCGCTTCCCATCGGCAATGAGTTCAGCGAAAACGGTGAGACCAACCAGCCTGACGTGTGGTATGTAGAAAATCCGCCGGAATATTACGCTGATCTGCTATCCCTTGGCGACACGGGCAGATACGACGGTTACTATGACTCTGCTGATGTTACGGTAAAGTCCATTGAATACTACGATACCATGGCGGATTTCGATAACTCCTGCATTATTCACCAAAGCTTCGTTGAGAAATTCGTGGATGAAAACGGAAACCTTATCGAATACAACAGAACTGAACTGATACGTGGTGACGGTGAGACCACATTTAACAAGTGGGGCGAGACTGTTCCGATGATAAAGAAGTTTGTTGTTGTAACCTTGAGTCTTGACTATGAGTACGGAGGAGAGGCGGAACTCAGCAAGTTTGAGATCGAGGCACCGTTCCTCCACACATTCGATCTTGGCGAGCTGGTGCTTCTCGATAACGGAGAGGTAGTGCTCGACTATAATGACTATTATTATAACAGAACACCCGGAAAGATGGCAACAAATCGCGCCCCGGTCTACCGCGAGTATCTGGGGGATAACACATGGCGGCTGGGCTATCTTCTTGACACCGACGCCCTTGACGGAGAGCTCTACCTATTCAGCGAATTCGCAGAGATAGGCTACACACTCAAATAAAACAAAAAAACGGTATCCGATAAGTCGGGTACCGTTATTGTTGTTGTTGTCCGAAGACTCTGTTTGCAATTCGATATTTGTTCGGCGGGAGTCCCATCTTTTTTGAGAAAACCCGTGTGAATGTGCGGCTGCTGTTGAAACCGCATTCGTTAGCGATCTTGGTGATGGAGTCTCTTGTCTTTATCAGGCGGGAAGCCGCGGCATTTATTCTAAGTGAGTTAATGTACTCGACAAAGGTAGTGCCGAGTCGCTGGGAAAACACCCTTGAAACGTGGTACTTATTTACTCCAACCGCCTTGGAAAGATCATCAAGTGTAATCTTTTGCTGGTAATTGTTGAGGCAGTACGCAACAATAGAGTTAACAAGAGGAAGATCAACAAACGAAGTGTTCTTGAAGTCCATAAATCGCAGAAGCTGAAGAGCTATAACGAGGGTATAACTTCTGCAAATCTCAATTCTGCTGTCGAGATTAGAACGGTATTCAGACACGATTTCCTTAAGTATCCTACTCCAAAGAGGCGGGGCATCGTTGCTTCTGATAATGGGGCAGTCGGGGATGTAATTAGTGAAAACATCTCTGCTCAGTCCACACCACTCGGGATCGAAGATGAGCATAATGTGTTTGTTCTCATGATCGGATTTATAACTGTGCTCACGGTTGGGGAATACAATAAAAATATCTCCGGATGAGAGTGTATAGCACTTGCCGCCTTCTGTCACATCCATCTTACCGGATGCAATGTACATGAGTTCAACTTCGCTTTGAAAGTGGGAGGGGTAGTTCAGATTGGTTCCTGCACAAATGTAGAAATCTCTGTTATATTGCTCAAAGAAAATATCCATGATCTATCCTCCTAATACAAAATAAATTATAGCGAAATATACGCAATATGTCAACGAAGAATTATTGTTTTTGTAATAAAAGTCAATAATTGACCGAAAAATGTGTGTTTTTGGCGTGAAATAATAATAGGCAAAGTAAATACGCATATTCACCTGTTTTGATAAACAAAAGCCGCATCAGATGATAGCTGACACGGCTTTTTTGTACCCCGGATAATTATGCTGCTAAATTAGTTATCTTTCGGGGAAACTCAGAAGTTCTTTTCGTTGTTGTTCTGATTTCTGTTCTGATTCTGGTTCTGACTCTTATTCTGGCTCTTGTTCTGATTCTGACTCTTGTTCTGGTTCTTGTTCTGATTCTGGTTCTTGTTCTGATTCTGGTTATTGTTCTGGTTCTGGTTATTCTGATTACGATCCATTTTTATCATGCTCCGTTATTTTCAGTAATTTTCGTGTTTACACTTCGTATCAGGGTACGAGATTATTATTTCTGATTTCTCAAGAATTATTCGCAAAATCAATCAACATATAATTTCTTCACTGTAAGAAGCATCTGAGCTACCTCGGCGCGGCTGACAGCCTCATTTGCCGAGAAATTACCGTTGCCTGTTCCGCTCAGTACACCAACACTTGTCAGCGCGTATATAGAGCTTTTTGCCCACGCAGGAACGGTACTGTTGTCAGCAAAAACGGGAACAACATCAGGTGATTCTGCCCCTACAATGGCGTTAAGAATGACAGCAGCTTCTGCACGAGTAATGTTGTCTTTGGGATTGAAGCAGAGCAGACCGTCTTCAACAGATCCGCTTATCACACCCAAACTGTACGCACGTGCAACATAGCCTCCTGCGTCCTTTGAAATTTCGTTGTCATCGGCAAACACAGTGGTTGCGGGGGGAACATCTCCAGCGCCAAGAACTTTCATAACTGTAACAAGGAATTCTTCTCTTGTTATTTTTTCATCAGGCTCAAAATAAAGCTCTCCGTTTACGGACTTAACATCCATCGCATCCTCCGCAACCATAACAAGAGCTGCGTTGTGAGCCCAGTGTCCGTTCAGATCTGCAAATACGAGATCTGCTGCCGCTTTATCTACATCAATTACAACAGTTTCCTTTGCTGAGTAGTTTCCCCACTCATCATATGCCGCATAAGTGAAAGAATCCTCTCCTACAAGGCCGTCGTATGGCGTGTATTTGTAGTCACCGCTGTGCTTGTTAACGATCTCAACGATTCCGCGCTTCGGATAGTCAATGATCTCAAAAGTCAGTCTGTCTCCATCGGGATCTGATGCAGAAAGCGTACCGAAAGTTGTAATGTCTTTCTGTGTCCACACAGGGACTGAATCGGCATTTTTTGTGGTAGTTGGCGCAAGATTTACCGAATCAGTGTACTTCAGAACACACTCTATACTGTATTCACTGCCTGACTTGAATCTGAATGAACTTGACTGACAGTTGCCTGTGGGAATGAAACTAAGATACTTTAGTGCTGAAGCAGAAATTGTCTGATTGACAGTTACCGGCGCATTATTGTACATTAAAGTACCATCGGAAGCCGGCGGAAGTGCTGTGATTGTGATAGATTCAACATCACGCCCAACGGCCAAATCAAAATCCTTATCGTCAAAGCTTATCCTGCCTGACACAAGCCCGGATTTTATCATTTCGGTATCCTCGGCAATAAGCTTGAGTGCAGGCGTAAGCAGGGAACTGCCGACAGCAGATATTGGTGTTACAGCCGCTAAGATAAAAATGACGGACAAAATTACTGAAATTATTTGTTTCATCTGAAGTATTCCTTTCACTTTATAAATGTTATTCGCTAAATATTATGTGAAGTTATAGTAAAAGATGCATGAAAAAGAATGTATGAATAATTATAAATTTTGTGTGTAAAAAACCTTGTATTTTTTGCGGATATGATTTATAATAGAGAAAAAATATACTATGGAGGCAATTATGCTTGACATTAAGATAGAAAGAACCGCTACTCCCAAGACAAAACCTGACTACAGCAAGCTTGGATTCGGTAAGTATTTTACAGACCACATGTTCCTTATGAACTATTCAACAGAGAAGGGCTGGCATGATGCGAGAATCGTTCCTTACGGTCCTCTCACACTTGATCCTTCCGCTATGGTGTTCCACTATGCACAGGAGCTCTTTGAAGGTCTCAAGGCTTACAGAACAGCGGAGGGCAAGATCCAGCTTTTCAGACCTGACAGAAATATCGAAAGAATGAACAATACCTGCGACAGACTTTGCGTGCCGCAGATTCCCGCAGAAGATGTTCTTCAGGCAATCAAGGCTGTTGTTGAAGCGGACAAGGATTGGGTTCCTTATGACGAGGGTACATCTCTCTACATCCGTCCGTTCATTATTGCAACTGATCCCATGCTTGGCGTACATCCTTCTCACACATACATTTTCGCAATCATCCTCTCTCCTGTTGGCTCTTACTATGCTGCAGGTATCAACCCTGTAAAGATCTACGTTGAGCGCGAATATGTTCGTTGCGTAAAGGGTGGTACAGGTCGTGCTAAAGCGGGCGGTAACTATGCAGCATCCCTTATCGGTCAGCAGAGAGCAGAAGATATGGGCTGTGCACAGGTACTTTGGCTTGACGGTGTTGAAAGAAAGTATATCGATGAAGTTGGTGCAATGAACGTGTTCTTCGTTATCGACGGCACAGTTATTACACCTGAGCTTACCGACGGCAATATTCTTCCCGGTGTTACACGCGCATCCTGCGTTGAACTTCTGAAAAAGTGGGGCGTACCCGTTGAAGAAAGAAAGCTGTCCATTGATGAGGTTATAGAAGCTCAGAATAACGGCAAGCTCGACGAAGCATTCGGTACAGGTACAGCAGCAGTTATTTCCCCCATCGGTGAGCTTTACGACGGCGACAACAAGATGGTTATCAACAATAACGAGATCGGTGCCGTTGCCAAGAGACTGTACGACGCTATTACCGGAATGCAGTGGGGTAAGACAGAAGACTATATGGGTTGGATCGAGAAGATCGACTGATCAACTAAAAATAATAAGTAAAGTCTGTGATAATAAACACAGGCTTTATTTTTTGTGACCGACACCTTAAAAATCGCATAAAATGCTAAAGCATGAAAGAACGAGATGATCTGGAGGGAAACATGAGGGGCATTTATGACGGTTACAACGATGTTGAAACCAATGGGAAGATAACATATTTTGCCGGAGGAAATACTGAGAACGGATTCGCAAGTAGTTATGGAGAAATCGCAGATGAGACGACTCTTGACAGAATCTACGTTATCAAAGGGGGGCCGGGCACAGGAAAAAGTACACTTATGAAACGTGTGGCGGGGGCGGCTGAAAACGAAGGATACTGTGTTGAATACTATCTTTGCGGATCAGACATGACCTCTCTTGACTGCATTGTGATTGACGGAAGAATTGCCATGCTTGACGGAACCTCTCCCCATGTCAGAGATATGATATATCCCGGGGCAAAGTCGGAGCTTGTAGATATCTCGCCGTATTGGGATAAAAAAGCTCTTGAGGCGCAAAAGGATAGGATAGTCAACTGTTCGGCACTGAAATCGGCAGAATATGCTTCAGCCTATAGATATCTTAAAGCCGTAGCATCTGTTGAAGCTGACATGACCGCGGCAAGCGGCAAGATATTTAACAGAGAAAAAGCGCTGGGGTACATCAGACGATTAATAAAAAGTATTGGTAAGCCGCGTAAAGACAGCAGTTCAGTTACCAATAGATATACTCACGGTGTTACGATGATCGGTGCGGGCAAGGTGAATACGCTTCGTGATATGGGTTGCGTGCGTTTTGCGGTAAACGATACCTTTGGTGCCTCGGTACATTTTATGAAGCTTTTGAAAGATGCGCTTGAGAGTGCGGGTTATTCAATAACGGTCGGATATATTCCCGTCAGCGGACATATCAGCGGTATATATATCAAAGATGCTGATGTCAGCATTACGGTGGGAGAGCGGCGCGATGGAGACAAGACAATTAACATGACCAGATTCATACTTGATGAGGAGGCAAAGCATTATAAAGGCCAAATCAGACTTGCGGCAAAATGCAGGGAAGAGTGCATGAATGAGGCACTTTCTTCGCTGAGCAGAGCATCTGTTCATCACTTTGCCCTTGAGGAGATATACAGGCCGACGATGGACTTTGAATCGCTGGAAAAACAAATGAAAAAGCTTGGTGAAGAAATACCGGTACGTCTATCAAAAACAACATAATTATTGATTAATAAGAGACAATTTTTGCATTTCCCTTGACGGCATGTGTAAATTAATGTATAATTGTGAAAAGTGTCATCAGAAATAATTACACAAAAAGTTAATATAGCATTTGCAAATTGCAGTTTTATAATTAACATCTCCGGTGTATAATTATCTTATAAAGAATATTACACAGGAGAATGTAATGGGTAATTTCAGAAACAAGCTGATGGCATTTATGTACGGCAGATACGGTGTTGACGAACTGTATTATGCGTTGTTTGCAGTATGTATGGTAATTGCTGTAATCAATATGTTCATCAACTCTCTACCGTTGTATCTCATAGGGCTTCTGTCAATTATATTTATGATGTTCCGTTCGTTTTCTCGAAAACACGATAAAAGGCGTCGCGAGAACATGATTTTTCTGAAGATGTGGAATCCGGTAAAAAGCTGGTTCATACTTCAGAAGGACAGAATAAAGGACAGAAAGACAGCAAGATACCGCAGATGCACCGGATGCAAGGCAATGATCCGCCTTCCGAACAAAAAAGGCACTCACACAGTAAAATGTCCTAAGTGCGGAGAACGGTTTGGAGTACACATTTTTTAGGATTGTATTTTGATAATACACAAACGAAAGGAAGACAAGACTATGGAAATGAAAGAATTTCTAAAAAGCGCAGCCAGTGTTCGTCCGTCAGCACGTCAGATGAATTGGCATGACACCGAGTTTTATGCATTCGTGCACTTTACAATGCCTACCTATCTTAATGCAGAGATCGGAGAAGGTAATGAGGACGAAATGCTCTTCAATCCTACAGATCTTAACTGTGATGAATGGGTAGAAGCAGTAAAGTCAGCAGGAATGAAAGGCCTTGTACTCACAGCAAAGCATCATGACGGCTTCTGTCTGTGGCCTTCCAAGTACACAGAGCACTGCGTTAAGAACAGTAAGCTCTGGAAGGACGGTAAGGGCGACGTTGTAAAGGAATGTGCTGAGGCTTGTAAGAGAGGCGGCATCAAGTTTGGTGTATATCTTTCTCCCTGGGACAGAGCGGAAAAATCCTATGGCACTCCCGAATATAATGATTTCTACTGCAATCAGCTTGAAGAGCTTCTTACAGGCTATGGCGAGCTGTTCATGATATGGTTTGACGGAGCTTGCTTCGAAGGCCCCGGCGGAAGAAAGCAGGAATACGATTTCAAGCGTTACATAGAGCTTATCCGCAAGTATCAGCCCAATGCGGCTATCTTTAATGACCACGGTCCCGACGTTCGTTGGTGCGGTAACGAGGGCGGTAAGTCCAGACGTGCTGAATGGGCAGTAGTTCCTTGCGAGCTTTGCTACAGAGCAGAAGTTCAGAGCGGCGCAGGACCTCTTGCAGGTCAGGGAGACCTTTCATATATGCAGGCATATGACGGAAATATCGGTGAGCTTCATAATATTATGTATTCCACTGGTCTTACATATACTCCCGCAGAGATCGATATGTCTATCAGACCGGGCTGGTTCTATCATCCCGATCAGGAACCTCATTCTCTTGAGAGACTGTTCAATACATACATGACCTCCTGCGGTCACAATGCCGGCTTCAACCTCAATATACCTCCGATGCCGAATGGCCGCTTCGATCAGCGTGATATCGCACGCCTCAAGGAACTTGGCGAGTATATCAAGTCCGAATTTGCTGAAGAGAAAAAGATGCCGTACACAATTGAGAGAGAAGATCTCAGCGAGACTCAGTGCCGCTTCACTCTCAAGTTCAATGAATGGCGTCATATCAGATACGTTGTACTCCGCGAGGATATTGAAAACTACGGTCAGAGATGTGAAAGCTTCCAGATCGCATACAAGGTTGGCGACGAGCAGTTCTACACCGGCTTCTCTATCGGTAATAAGCAGATCTGTAAGCTTCGCGACTTCTATCTTAACCAGCTCGTTATCACAGTAACAGCTGCAAGAGATACAGTTCATCTTAAGGATATTGAGGTCTTCAACTGCGTGGTTGACCACTAATCAAAAAATAACAGCGTGAAACTGCATTTTAGCAGCCACGCTGTTTTTATTATATCTGTGATTTTCTTTTTTCGGCTTCAGCTTTACTGAAAACACATCCGCAGTAATCCTGCCTGTATAGTCCGTATTCACTCGACAACTCGATAGAGCGCTTGTACCCGTTTTTCTTCTTGAAATCGGAGTAGAGATATTTCACACCGTATTCTTGCTCGAGGGATGCGCCGATCTCGTTAAGCCACTGTGCGTTCTTGTAAGGAC
>JAGBGV010000081.1 GCA_017935805.1 Clostridia bacterium
GATTCCTACCACGTTAAGGAGCCTCTGAACAACGACTGCTCAGGTATATACTCAATCTATGCACCACTGTGCAATGCCTGCAAGCCCGCTGAGGTTTGGCAGACCTACGATATCATCATCCGTGCACCTCGCTTCAACGCTGCAGGCGAGATCAAGGAAGACACAAGAATGACCGTTATCCAGAACGGTATCGTTGTACATAACAACATCGTTCTTCCCAGAGTAACTCCCGGCGGAATCACCGAGGAGAAGCGCGTTGCAAAGGGACCCCTGATGCTTCAGGATCACGGCAATAAGGTATCCTTCAGAAACGTTTGGGTAATGCCCCTTGATGAGTAATCACGAATAAAGAAACGGGGAGCGATATCGTTCCCCGTTTTTTGTATCATAATAATTTATTCGGTTATACTAAATATAATTTAAAAGTTTTTGAAGTGCCAAGAAACTTTTTTCAAAAAGTTTCTTGGCAGAGCTCGAGACAGCGTCTCGAATAAAAGGAGCAATCATGAAAAAAACAGAACTTAAGAAATACGCATCCCTCATTGCACGCACAGGTGCGGGTATCGTGAAGGGGGATGAGGTAATAATCCAGGCAGAGCTTGATCAGCCTGAATTTGTGGAGATACTTGTTGCCGAATGTTACAAAGCCGGCGCAAAGAAGGTAGCCGTTGAGTGGAGCCACCAGCCTCTCCAGAAGCTCCACGTTAGATACCGCACGCAAAAAGTCCTTGGCACAGTTGAGGACTGGGAGGTGGCAAAGCTGCGTCACCGTGTGGACAGACTTCCCGCGATGATCTATCTTCTCTCCGAGGATCCCGATGGGCTGAAGGGCATCAATCAGGAGAAGAATTCTAAGGCGATGCAGTCCCGCTTTAAGGTTATCAAGCCTCTCCGTGATGAGATGGAGAATAAGTACAAGTGGTGCATTGCCGCAGTGCCCGGCAAAAAATGGGCGAAGAAGATGTTCCCCGGTGTGTCCTCATACAGAGCAATGGAGATGCTGTGGCAGGCGATCTTCGATACCTGCCGTGTCACCGATGATCCCATCGCAGAGTGGGACCGCCACAACAAGGATCTGGCTGACCGCTGTGAGCATCTGAACTCCCTCGGCATCGAGAGTCTTGAGTACAAGTCAAAGAACGGCACAGACCTCACCGTTGGCATGATCCCCGATTGCCTGTTTATGGGCGGCGGTGAGTACACTCTCGGTAAGGGTGAGTACTTCAATCCCAATATCCCCACTGAGGAGATATTCATAACCCCCATGCGCGGCAAGGCTGAGGGAATCGTGTACGCTACAAAACCCCTGTCATACCGTGGTGAGCTTATTGAGAATTTCAGCATCCGCTTCGAGGACGGCAAAGCCGTTGAGGTGAAGGCTGAAAAGGGCGAAGATCTGCTCCGTCAGATGATCTCCATGGATGAGGGTGCGGCATATCTCGGTGAGTGTGCACTCGTACCCTACGATTCACCTATCAACAATTCGGGGCTTCTGTTCTACAATACCCTCTTTGACGAGAATGCCTGCTGCCATCTTGCGGTGGGCAACGGATTCTCAAACTGTCTGAAGGGGTACGAGAATATGACTCTCGAGGAGTGCCACGAGGCAGGAATCAACGATTCCATGATCCACGTGGACTTTATGATCGGCTCCGATGACCTTTCAATTATTGCTCATCTCAAGGATGGCGGCACTGCCGAGATCTTCCGTGACGGCAACTGGGCTTTTTAAGATAACGATAACAAAAAGAGAGGGTATCCTCTCTTTTTGTTTGCAAGTCGAAAAATAGAAAAATTAGTTGTAAATACTATTGCATTTTATATAATGGTATGATACAATTAAAATGTATGGTTATGTTATTACAAAGCAATTTGTTGAGGTGAATAATAGAATGAAGTATAATTATAAAGGAATAGGTGTAAGATTGCCGTTTGTTTTGGTATTGGTCATACTTTGCGCGGTACTTGCAGGATGTGGAAATAAGGATGGATCACCCGATATCTCTTCAGTTTCTTCTGAAAGCGTTTCCCGTGAATCCGTCGGTTCACAAAATGACAGCGAGATACCCGGACTGACAATTCCTCAGATCTTTGAGACACTGCCTGATACCGGACTTGAGCTTCCTGATGACGAGTGGGAATACTGAAAGAGATGTTCACCGAGGTTTAAATATACAAGGGGTTTGCCAATGAAGCTAAAATACAATTTTGTCACAAGGAATGTAGACGGACGACCTGTTGCCGTTGCTGTCGGTAAAGACAATGCACAGTTCAACGGGATGATAAAGCTGAACGATACCGGTAGCTTTATCTTTAAGATGCTTTCCGAAAATACTACCGTTGAGGCAATAGCCGACGGACTTTCTTCGGCATATGATGTGTCAAGAGACGATGTGCTTGCTGATGTGAAGGCTTTTGTTGAAGATCTCAGAGCAGGTGGGCTTCTTGAAGAATAACGTGGGAGAGTGAAATGCTCCATATTACAGATGAATACGATTATCTGACAGAGCTTGTCAGATGTACGATACACGAAATAACGCCGTCTGAATGTCCAAGCGGCGTTATGTTTGATTCTGTGTATAAATGCGGGGTCAGGCACGATCTTGCAAATATTGCATACTACAGTGTAGAGAAGCTTTCCGTTTTGCCCGAGCACGAGGTTTTGAAAAAATGGCGCGCAAGGCGTGACAGCACCATTGTACGTGACATGAACCAGAGCTTTGCGAGAGATGAGATTCTTCGTGAGTTCAGAGAGCGTGGTATCTGCTCTGTCGAAGTTCAGGGAACGGTGCTAAAAAAGCTTTATCCAAAAAGCGAATACAGAACTATGTCGGACATTGATTTTATAGTGCTTCCCGAAAAGCTGTCCGAGGCGGGTGAAGTCCTTGAGTCTCTCGGTTATGAGTGCCGTGAAAACAGGGGAGTAGAGATCGACGGATTCCGTGCACCGAATATAAGAGTTGAGGTGCACACGGAGTTTTTCCCTTTTAATACCGATTACTATAAAACTATGCCTTTGCCGGTGGATGAAATGAGAAAATGCGGCGGCAGCTACAAGGTGACCGATGAGGAGTTTTATCTTTACAATGCTCTGCATATAGCGAAGCATTACTTCGGTGAGGGATGCGGTATCCGCCGTGTGCTTGATCTTTATTATCTTAATGAAACCTTTCCCGATATTGCGGATAGCGACTATGTAAAGTCCATGCTGCAGAGTGTGGGAATGTATGATTTTATACGTGATCTGTCACTCCTTGCAGTACAGTGGTTTGGCAAGGAAGCATGTGATCCCGATCCGGGACTTTTGGAAATCGTACAAGTGTTGAAGGACGCGGGAGTTCACGGGAATGTGCGTCGCAAGGTAACAAACAAGATCAAAAAGGACGGAACAAAGGGCAAAAAGAATGTTAAGCTTAAGTATGTGCTGTCCCGTATATTCCCTCCGAAATGGGTGATGATCGAGAATTATCCCATACTGAAGCGTCATTTTTGGCTTATACCGTTTTGCTTTATCCACGGACTTTTCAAAGGTCTTACTAAAAAACGCAAAAGGGTTGCCGAGG
>JAGBGV010000082.1 GCA_017935805.1 Clostridia bacterium
AACTCTGCACACGCCTGCAGTACCGCGAAGGAATTCCTCGGTGATGTACAGCGCCAGGGAGAGACCCTGTTCCTGTACATTCTTTGTTGTATATACGTTCTGAAGGTACTTGAAGCTGGAGTTGCCGGATGCAGTAACACCTGCCTTGAAGCCTTCGATGTCACCTGCCTTGAGCGCCTTGACCTGTGCGGTAACACGGTCGTTTTCATCAAAGAAGTGGAACGCACGCATAATTGCACGGTCACCAAGCTCTTCTCTTGCAGTCTTGTCGGTGCAGAGAAGGGAAGTAAGCGCCTCGCGGGATGTCTGACGGAGCACGGGTACTCCAAGCTTTGCGGCAACCTTCTTCATTTCTCCGGGAACGGAGGCGTAGTCCTCGTTAAGGTCCGCGTGGTTGCCGCCTGTGTTAACGATGCAGAGACGGTATCCGTGTGCGGTCAGGTCAAAGTCCATTTTTTCGATAACGGGTGCGCCGGGTGTTTCAAAGTCAATGGTGATAAATCCGCCGACAGCGCAGGCAGTCTGGTCCATGAGTCCGCAAGGCTTGCCGAAGTATTTGTTTTCCGCAAACTGCGCCATTTTTGCGATCTCAACATTGGAGACCTTGCCGTCATTGTAGAGGTAGTTGAGGATGTTGCCCACCATTACCTCAAAAGCCGCAGAGGAGCTGATGCCGGAGCCCTTGAGCACGTTGGAGGTGGTGTATGCGTCAAATCCGCCGATCTTGTAGCCGCCGTCAAGGAACGCCTTCTCCATACCTGCGATAATTGCCGCAGATGTGAAGAATTTTGCTTCGTTCGGTGTATCAACTGCGGCAGGCTCAACGATATCCTCGGGGAATCCTTCGGACTTGATGCGGATGATGCCGTCCTCTGTCTTCTTTGCAACTGCGAGTATGTCAAGATTTACGCTTGCGGCGAGAACTTTACCGTAGTTGTGGTCGGTATGGTTGCCGGAGATCTCGCTTCTGCCGCCTACGGAGTAGAGGGAGATGTCACCGTCGCCGTAGAGAGCTTCAAACTCATCTACTGCCTTTGTATAACGTTCTCTCTGGAGAGGGAGCTTGTCTGCGGGCACGGAAAGTCCCTCTGTGAGTGTGCTGTCAATGCCGCCCTCGGCGATCTGCTTTCTTATTTCGTTAGTTGTCATGGTGCGTTTTCCTTTATGTAAGTGATTTGTTATTGCAAAATTATGCTTCAATCAATTATAGCAGATTTGTGCTGTGCAAGTCAATATTAAGAGGGAAAATCATGACCGTGGAAAAGTGAAAATTCCCATTGACATTACCCGCTTTTGGGAGTACAATAATAGTGTATGCAAACTCATCTTTTATAACGAAAAGAGGCAATAAAATGAACGATATTATCAAAGAATTATCACTTATCGGTATCGTGCCGGTAATCAAGATCGACGATGCGAAGGATGCTGCTCCTCTCGCAAAGTCACTCATCGACGGTGGTCTCCCCTGCGCTGAGGTTACATTCCGTACCGCTGCCGCTAAAGAGGCTATCTCCATCATTGCAAAGGAATATCCCAAGATGATCGTGGGCGCAGGTACAGTGCTGACAAAGGCACAGGTTGACGATGCGATCGAGGCAGGCGCGAAGTTTATCGTAAGCCCCGGATTTAACCCCGAGATCGTTAAGTACTGCCAGGAAAAGGGTTGCCCCATCGTTCCCGGTATCAACAATCCCACAGGTATCGAGCAGGCGCTCTCTCTCGGACTTGATGTTGTAAAGTTCTTCCCCGCAGAGCAGTCCGGCGGTATCAAGATGATCAAAGCTATGGCAGCTCCCTACGGTGGTGTGAAGTTCATGCCCACAGGCGGCGTAAATCCCGGCAACGTAAACGACTATCTCGCATTCAACAAGATCCTCTGCTGCGGTGGTAGCTGGATGGTTGACGCAAAGATGATCGCTGCAGGCGACTTTGACGGTATCACCAAGCTTGTTCGCGAGGCTGTTGACACAATGCTCGGCTTCAAGTTCCGTCACCTCGGTATCAACTCTGCTGACGAGAAAGCGGCTCAGGACAACGTAAACACACTGAGCGCGTTCTTCTCTTTCCCCGAGGACAAGAGATCCGCAAGCACATTCGTATCCCCTGAATTTGAAGTAATGAACGGCATGGGCAGAGGCAAGTGCGGACACATCGCTATTTCCACAAACAGCGTTGACCGTGCGGTTTACCACCTCAGCCGCCGCGGTGTGAAGTTCGATATGGACTCCGCAACATTTGACAAGGACGGCTCAATGAAGTTCATTTACCTCGCTGACGAGATAGGCGGCTTCGCTTACCATTTGGTTAAGTAAGAGAATACCGTTTGTCATCCTGAGTGAAGCGGAGCGTAATCGAAGGATCTCTGTTAGATTCTTCGACTTCGTACTGCGTACTTCGCTCAGAATGACAGAATTGTATGTTTTGTCATCCTGAGTGAGTTTTGTAAAACAAGCCGAGGACGTAGTCCTCGTGGGTGGAATCAGCTAAAGCCAATGGCTTTGATCGGTAATTATTCCACCCGGGTGGAGCGGAGCGTAATCGAAGGATCTCTGCTAGATTCTTCGACTTCGTACTGCGTACTTCGCTCAGAATGACAGGATTGTATGTTTTGTCATCCTGAGTGGAGCGGAGCGCAATCGAATGATCTCGATTCAACCAAATGAAAAATAATGGAGGACGTTATGTATTACATCTACATACTCACTAATCAAAGCGATACCGTTATGTACATTGGGGTTACGAACGATCTTAAACGAAGGATATATGAACATCGTAGCGGATTGGTTGAGGGATTTACAAAAAGATATCATGTGCACAAATTGGTATACTACGAAACTTTTAGGAATATTAATAACGCAATTAGAAGAGAAAAACAATTAAAAGGCTGGGTTCGTGAAAAGAAGAACAGACTTGTTGAAACAGCAAATCCTCGGTGGAATGACTTGGCAGAAATTTTGCCCGAGGAATGATTTTTCAATAAGCATATTGTTTATCTGGTTAATGATATCTAACCAAAACTAATAAGGATCATTTATGAAAGAATTCAATGTAGCAAAGGGCCTCAAGAACGGCTCCCTTGAATATCACATGTCCCACGGGCCGATCAATGTGGTCATCTGCGGTGACAGCGTGTCTCACGGATGCCTCAACTATCTCTCCAATCACTTTGACACAGTTTATCACGCGCGGCTGCGTATGATGCTCAATACTGCGTATCCCGACATCCCCGTGAACATTATCAATAACGGTGTCGGCGGAATGTGCGCTGACTACGCGGTGAAGAATTTCGAGCGAGACGTGGCGTGCCATCATCCGGATCTGGTCATCGTTTGCTTCGGACTTAACGATGTAAACGGTCCGATAGAGAATTATCTCGGAAATCTGGGTGAGCTGTTTGACAAGGTCAACGCGCTTGGTACCGACTGCATCTTTATGACGCCAAACATGATGAACACCCACCTTGTGGATGACGATCTTTACCCCCACGCGGGTGAACGTCAATATGCAAGGATCACTATGGAGTATCAGCTTGGCGGCAGAATGGACGAGTATATCGGCGCGGCAAAGGAGTTGGCTGAATCAAAGGGTATAACTGTTTGCGACTGCTATGCCAAGTGGAAGGCAATGCATGAGGACGGCGTGGACGTGACTATGCACCTTATCAACTACATCAACCACCCGACCCGGGAGATGCACGCGCTGTTTGCAGAGTCCCTGTACGAGACCATCATGGGTGAGCCTTACACAGGAGCACAGGTGCTTGATGTGGATGGCGGAATGTATAAGGGCGAAATCAGTAAATAATTAATACAAGAGAGGATATACACATGAAAAGAGTAATCACATTCGGCGAGCTTATGCTCAGACTTCAGCCGTATAACTACGAAAGATTCGTACAGTGTGACCACGTTGAGTTCACATTCGGCGGCGGCGAGGCTAACGTTGCAGTTTCTCTTGCCAACTACG
>JAGBGV010000083.1 GCA_017935805.1 Clostridia bacterium
CAGAGGTTGCTGACGTAATCAAGAAGACTGCATTCAAGATCACCCGTATGGGTCAGCTTGTAGGTAAGGCGGCATCCGACAGACTTGGCGTACCTTTTGGTATTGTTGATTTGTCTCTCGCACCCACTCCTGCAGTCGGCGACTCTGTTGCTCACATCATTGAAGAGATGGGCATTGAGATCTGCGGCGCTCACGGCACAACAGCGGCACTTGCGCTCCTTAATGATGCAGTAAAGAAGGGCGGCGTTATGGCTTCTTCTCACGTTGGCGGACTTTCCGGCGCATTCATTCCCGTATCTGAGGATGCAGGCATGATCGACGCAGCTCGCTCTGGGGACCTCTCAATTGAAAAGCTTGAGGCAATGACTGCGGTATGTTCAGTTGGTCTTGACATGATCGTTATCCCCGGCGACACTCCCCCGTCCACTATTTCCGCAATTATCGCGGACGAAGCGGCTATCGGTATGGTCAACTCCAAGACTACAGCAGTCAGAGTTGTTCCTGCAATCGGCAAAAAGGATGGCGAGGAGCTTGAATTCGGCGGACTCTTTGGCTCAGGTCCTATCATGAAGCTTCACAACGACAGAAGCAATGAGAAGTTCATCAGCCGCGGCGGACGAATTCCCGCACCTATGCAGTCCTTGAAGAATTAATCTTGACAATCACATAAACCCGTGATATAATAAACCGAATCAAATAACGGTGAGTTCGTGACCATCCTCACCATAAACAAAACTACGGACAAGCTGCAGATGCTATTCGTATGTGCAGCTTTTTTGTCCCACGAAAGGGAAAACATGAAAACTCAAAGAAAACATCTCAAAAATATGACAAATGCCGGAATAATTGCCGCGCTGTACGTTGCGCTGACTGCCATTTCAGCGATATTCGGGCTGTCTTCCGGCGCGATACAGGTGAGATT
Organism: Clostridia bacterium; assembly: GCA_017935805.1. The sequence goes on from JAGBGV010000083.1 coordinate 923, forward strand.
ATCCGAAGCCTTGTGCGTCCTGCCGGCGTACACCTTTTCGGCAGTGCCCGGAGTGACTGTAGGATGCCTTATATCAAACATACTCTTTGGCGGCACAATTTACGACATGATCTTCGGCACTCTTGCGACGCTTATAGGAGCTATTGTTGCCTATCTGATCCGTAAAAAGCCGTATCTCGCGTCGATCCCTACTATTGCCGCGAACACTGCGATAATTCCCGCGGTGCTGATCTTACAGGGGATCGGTGGCTGGAATATGTTCTCGTATTTTGCCCTGACAGTTGGAATTGGCGAGGTGATCGCCTGCGGAGTGCTCGGTACAGTGCTGATCGCTTATTTTGAGAAGCATGAGCATCACAAAAAGATGCTATTTGGAGAATAAAAAAAGACCCGACATGGAGAGTTTGCTCCCCTTGCCGGGTTATTTTTGTATGTCAGATCAGCTTATAAACCCCGTCACTCTCGCACTTGATGGCAGTCTTGTAGAATTCTGTAATTGCCGCGATCATGTATGAGGTGTCAGCAGTTCCACCGGTCTCATAGGAGGAGTGCATCGCGAGCTGTGCAAGTCCGATGTCAACTGTGTTCAGCGCAACGTTGGTGTTGGAGATTGATCCGAGAGTTGAGCCGCCTGCCATATCGCTGCGGTTAGCGAATAACTGTACGGGAACGTTCGCTCTTTCGCATATTTCACCGAATATCGCGGCGGAGAGAGCATCTGTGGTGTACTTCTGGGCAGCATTGGACTTGATAACAACTCCCTTGTTCATGTGAGGAGAGTTTGCACCGTCGGAAAGCTCGGGATGATTGGGATGCTTTGCGTGTCCGTTGTCCGCTGATACCATAAAGGAAGAGGGAAGTGCCAAGCGAAGGGTGAATCCAAGTGAATCGGCAATGCGGTCCAGCGTGTCAAACAGGAAACCTGATGCCGCGCCCTGCTTTGTGGATGAGCCTGTTTCCTCGTTGTCAAAGGAGGAGAATACGGGTATTGCCTTGCAAAGTCCTCCGTTCAGCGCGTTAAGGAAGCCGCGGAGGGTGGAATAAGCGCACTGGAGATTGTCGATTCGCGGCGCAGAGAAGAACTCACAGTCAGCTCCCCAGACAGAGACGGGTGTGCGGTTGTAGAGGTACAGATCGGAGGCCATGATGTTCTCGGGGACGCAATTTGCAGCTTCGGCAATAATGTTCTTGAGACTTCCCTTGTTTTCGGAAGACGCGAAAAGCGGCATAAGGTCAACGGCAGTATTGTAGTTGTAACCGCTGTTGATGGTGCGGTTCTGATGAATAGCGACGTGTGGAATGAGCACAAGATCGCGGTCGATCTTAACAAGACGTGCGGAAACTGCATTACCGTCCTTGACGATAACTCGACCTGCGATGGACAGAGGACGGTCGAACCAAGAGGACGCGATCATTCCGCCATATCCTTCTACGTTCAGCTTTACGTATTTGCCAAATGCTTCAGTTTCACATTCTGTTTTAAGCTTGTATGTGGGGCTGTCGGTGTGGCTTGCAGTGATCATGAATGACTTTGCCGCGCCATCGGGAATAGCAAAGGCGATAACGGAGGACATATTGCGGGTGACGTAATACTTGCCGCCTGCTGTAAGCTTCCATTCGCCGCCCTCGCTGAGTCGGGTGAAGCCGTTTTCCTCAAGGATCTTTCCGATCTCTTCAACTGCGTGGAATGCGGTAGGGCTGTTTTCTATAAATGAGAGAAGACTCTTTGTTGCGGAGATGTTTTCGTTATTCATAGGGTTACTCCTCGGGTGGATTTATGATATTAAATTAATTATACCACAAAATCCTCGGAGTTACAATATGTAAGTTTATTGGAGAATAAATTTCACTGTAGATATTGAAAAAAACAGACAGGTGTGATATAATAGTCAAGCTGAATGCGCTTGTGGCGGAACTGGCAGACGCGCCGGATTTAGGATCCGGTGGGCAACCGTGCAGGTTCGATTCCTGTCAGGCGCATAGAAAACAAGAGATACCTCGTGTGTCTCTTGTTTTTTCATTAGAGACAGGAATCGAAGGGCGCGTGTAAAAAAAGCCTCCGGGGGAGGGTTTTTCCGCGCCACAGCTCATTCCGCAGAATGGCGATTCCTGTCAGGCGCATAGAAACGGAGTCATCTTAGGTGGCTCTGTTTTTTGTTTGGTGAAGGAAAATTGGGAGTAGCTATTGACAAATTAAGGCGGGTGTGATATAATACCTTGGTAATCGGGGTGTGGCTCAGTCCGGTAGAGTGCTTGGTTCGGGACCAAGAGGCAGCTTGTTCGAATCCAGTCACTCCGATAAACAAGAAGGTATATCCATAGGATGTACCTTCTTTTTTTATGTGATTGTTTGAGATTCAGAATCCGAGACGCCTGGGTTGGCTGATAAGTATAATTCACCCGTAGGCG
>JAGBGV010000084.1 GCA_017935805.1 Clostridia bacterium
AAAAAGACAGTCTGCGGTCTTGACGTGCACAAAGATAGTGTTTTTTGTTGTATTTTGTGCGCTGACGGACGAAAGGTTCAAAACAAATTCGGTGTTTTGACCGAAGAACTTATCACGCTTCGCGATCTGATGGAGTCGGAAGGAGTAGAAGAATGTGCCATGGAGAGCACCAGTATCTACTGGATGCCGATCTGGCGTGTGCTTGAAACAAGTGTAAAACTACATCTGGTCAATCCTTATTTCATCAAACAGCTTCCCGGCAAGAAAAGCGATGTAAAGGATGCCGAGTGGATAGCAACTTGTCTGCTCAACAATCTGATAGCATCAAGCTTTGTACCGGACGAGAAGATCCAGCGGCTGCGTCAGTACGACCGGCGAATCTTCGACCTGAACGCATCCATAAGCCGCAATCTCGTCAAGATCGACCAGTGCATTCAGCGTTGCAATATCCGCATAAGCAACTATATCTCGACAACCGACTCAAAAAGCTACCGCGCAATAGTAAAGCTGATTTCGCAAGGCGTGACAGATGCGACGGTCCTTGTGGAGCAACTGCACGGACGTACAATCAACAGGCATGGCAAGGAGACCCTGACAAAGGCACTTGAAGGAGTGGTGAACGACACTGATATCGACATAATAGGCCAGCTTGTGGAAGAGATTGAAATGCAGCAGCGACACAAGGACGAAGCACAGAAGAAGATGACCTCCCTATGTGAGGAGTGGTTCCCAAAGGAACTCAACAACCTACAGACGATACCGGGCGTGAAGGAACGCAGCGCAACCTCAATAATCTCCGAAGTCGGTACAGACATGAAACATTTCCAGACACCCAAGAAGTTGGTGTCATGGGTGGGGCTCAGACCCCGAAACGAGGAAAGCGCCGGCAAAATCAAGTCACGCCGTATAACACATGGAAACAGGTTCCTGCGTAAGACCATGATAGAATGTGCCTGGGGTTCTTCCCGCGCTAATAACTCTTTCTTCGCAGAGTTCTCATACCGGCAATGCGTCACCCGACGCAAGAACCGGATGAAAGTACAGGTAGCCATCGCACGCAAGATGCTTGTGGCGATCTGGTATATCCTGCACGACGGTGTTCCGTATATCAAACCATCCGATCATTACTCGGCTGCCATCATAGCTGCCGAATCATGATATTACCGCCCGTTGCAAGGTCAATATATTTGTGGTGTCAGCAACCCGTTTTCGCAAAGTGGCTGACGCTTCGGGCGGAGTAGGACCCCCGGTTGAGTATTAATCTCGCAGAAGAAATTTTACATACTTTTTTTTGCCTTGCATTTTTGTGAGGAACAAGTCATTATGCAAAAAACAATATATATCTGTATTAGACGCTCTTTTTCCCTCACAAATATAGTTACGGCCTTGACTTTCTTAGAGGAAATATACAATAATATAATCAGAATGTGAAATGCAATGCGATTCTAATTCCGTGTCGGTCTATGCCCGGCAGATTTCTATAAGTCAGACGCCACACATAATCCACTCGCAAAATGGTGAAAATATTGTCGATACCGGCGCTCACCTCCATGTAAGGCGTATGGCTCATTGTCTGCGTCTTGGCTATCTCTGGAAACAGAAACAAATTGTCGTTGTATTCAGGATTGTTGCGCTTGCTGAGATGGCCGTAGATTCCCCGGAATCCGAATACTTCGCGCAGTTTGAGCTTCTTGATCAAGGGGATATAGTTGAATATCGCCCCGTTGGCCCAGTATGTCAGATCCCATGACGCATAGCTGTCATTTATGAATTCCATAGGGTTCATCAGTGCGAAGCTCTCCGGCTGTATGGTGTATGAAAGGTTGGCGTTAGGAATAAGAAGGTTTGGATAGGGGCTTTTGCTCCACACATGTCCTCCCTTAACTATGGCGTCAAGATAGCCAAAGGCCGAGAACCAGAAGCGTTTGGAAATGCTCAGTTCGGTGAAGTTGACCTCAAACATATTTCCTAAGAATCCCTTGGGAGCGTATGTATGCGAAAGCATCACCACGGGCTTCTCTGGAGTATAAGAGATGCGGGTGGTCTTGGTCTGATAATATTTCTCCCCCGGTGCGTAACGGATCGAGAATTTCAGTGCGGTCTCGTTGTAATGGCTGTAGAAATTGCCTGTCGATGTGGCGAAGGGCATATAGGGCGTAGCCTCCTGGCGTGTATGGTCAATGCCGGCAGTAATCGAAAGGTTGTTGGCCAGCTCGAGTATATATTCCAGACGGGTGGTGCGGTGATACGTCATCTGGTAATCCTCCTGACGCTTGAATGACAGAAACATGTTGTCAGCGTTGGTGAAGGCATAGTGTTGTCCGAGCATATCCACATCGTAGGTGTGCGTAAGGCGCAGAGCATGGATCGGGAACTCGCGCGGATGATATTTCTTGTCGGTGAATGAGTATTCCAGTTCTCCTGAATATTTCCATTTATGATCTCTGGTGCCGTAGGCTCCATAGCCGCGCAAAAACAGGCGTTTGCACAGGTTTGCCGTGGTCATGCCGCCGAATCTCAGTCGGTAGCCCTCCAGCGAATTATGGCTTATGGTGGTGTTCATCGGACCGATATCAAATTTGCTGTCATGTCCTGTGTTTATATACCCCGTGACCATGATCTTCAGGATCTTTTCAGTCCAGTAATAAAAAGGCACCGATCGAAGCCGCTCGGCAAGATTCCCCACCGTCCGCTCGCGCAAAGTTATGGGGATGCTGCGCTTGACATTCCAGAACGCCGAGTCACGCCGCTCGGCCTCACCGGCCATGATCGTATTCCCCAGTTCATCATACAGCTTAGTCGAGTCAATCGGATTGAAGTCATGATTGGTGTAGGCGGTGTTGCGACGGAAATAAAGTCCCTGGGTACCGCGTATAATGCTGACTTCGGCCGTTAGATCATCGCGCTTGAGCAGACGCGAGCCGTTAGGCGCACGTTCAAATTCCTGGCTGATATACAGACGGTCGATATAATTGAGATTGGCAGCTGACGGCACAGCCATCACCACTTTCTTGATAAACATGGTGGTGTCACCGAGCGGCACATATACCCGGCCCGTGAAACCGAACGACTGTGAGTTATGAGGCTCGAACGACAGTTCCACGCATTGCTCACCGTCAACGTCAAGCGTATCGGTCAGGTAGAATCGGTAAAAGTCTGGGGCTATTCGTGAAAGCGGACTTACAAACTGGTTATGAAGCAGATACACATCATTACGGTAAAGGTCGATGTCACTGAAGAAATCTTCATAAAGCAGCCGCATGTTTTCTTCGTCAAGGAAATCGTCAAGTCCCTGCTGGCTGATGCCTTCCACCACCTCTTTCTCAGATTTCGGATCCTTGCGGTAATGGATGGTAGAGGCTTTCTCGCGGGTGCTGATATTTAGAATCGGCTTTCCGGATACCTCCGAGGTGTCGACATGATCCCTGAGAAAATCAAATTTCTTCATAAAAAGGTTCTTGCTCGACTGGGGATCGAAGTTGTTCAGCGCTATGGTGATTCGCTCGTACTTGTCGAAGTTGTAATAGTCGTGGTTGCGCGGGTTGGTAAGATCACTGGCATTACGGATGCGGTTCACGAAATCTACGGCCGGATTGTTTTTCTTGCTGTACTTCCCCCTGCGCGGACGCACGATCACTTCACCGATCGCCACACCCTGCGATACGATTTCAATCGTCATCTTTGATTTCAATTTGTCAAACGGAATCTTCTTCGGAGCGAACCCCATTGCAGTCACTTCAAGAGTGTCGGAATCAAGCCTGTAAGGGATGTTGATTTCAAACTTGCCATGGTCGTCGGTCAGTTTGCCCCAACCCTGGCTCTTGATCATCACCGAGGCATAAGGCACGGGCTCGTGCGAAAGGGAGTCACGGACCACGCCTTTGATCACCGATGCCCTTACACCGATGAAGCAGCACACAATGATCCCCAGCAGCACTGCCTGACGCAGAATGTTATTTGTCTTACTGCTCATCGGCGGTTTCTGCGGTAGTGGAATCTGAAGCTGCAGGCTTCGTCTCTTTGTCAAATTTCTCGTAAGCCTCAACAATGCGCTGCACCAGTGCGTGGCGCACGATATCCTTCTTGCAGAACTCAACCTTGCCGATACCCTCCACCTTGTCAAGCACACGCAGAGCCTGAAGCAGTCCGGAAGTTGTGGACCGCGGAAGGTCAATCTGGGTGGCGTCACCCGTAATGATCATCTTGGCGTTCATGCCCAGACGGGTGAGAAACATCTTTATCTGATGAGTAGTGGTGTTCTGAGCCTCGTCAAGCACTATCACGGCGTCATTGAGAGTGCGGCCGCGCATGAATGCCAGCGGAGCTATCTGTATCACCTTGGTCTCCATGTATTCCTTGAGCTTGACGGCGGGAATCATATCCTCCAGAGCGTCGTAGAGAGGCTGTAGGTAGGGGTCTATCTTGTCCTT
>JAGBGV010000085.1 GCA_017935805.1 Clostridia bacterium
GAATCAGCATCCGAGACGCCTGGGTTGGCTGATAAGTATAATTCACCCGTAGGCGGCTCGTAACGATGCTTGCATCGTAGTGGTTCGAATCCAGACGTGCCGGGTGGAGTGGTCTCCAAAGGATGTACCTTCTTTTTTATGTGATTGTATGAGAATCAGCATCCGAGACGCCGAGGTTGACTGACAAGTATAATTCACCCGTGGGCGGCTCGTCACTTTACGCAGTAAAGTAGTGGTTCGAATCCAGACATTGTGCCCTTCAAGGATATTTTTTGTTATTAGTGAACTGATTGAAAAGCAGTCACGACGCTTGCAACGAAAAGACACGAAGTGTCGTGCGTGGGTAGTGGTTCAGAATCCAGTTATGAAGGGACAAGCCTATTTTTATGAACCGTATTGACATTGGATGCATAACTGTATATAATATATATACACAGTATAGACAGGGGTGGCGGCATGAACATTTTGATTGACAACAAAAGTGGGGCACCTATTTACGATCAGATATATTCTCAGATCAAAGACCAGATTATCAGCGGAGCCTTAAAAGAAGATGAATTGTTGCCTTCCATCCGCGGTCTCGCAAAGGATCTCCGCATTAGCTTCATCACAACAAAGCGTGCCTATGAGGAACTCGAAAAAGATGGCTTTATTTACACATTACCTGCCAAAGGATGCTATGTGGCTCCCAAAAATGTAGAATTGTTGCGGGAAGAAAATTTGAAAAAGATCGAAGGACATATAGATGAGATCGTCAGACTTGCCGCGTCCTGTAATCTCGGCAAGCGTGATATTATCGAAATGATTACTTTCAGCCTGGAGGAATAATGATGAACGCACTTGAAATCAGAAGTCTGACCAAATCATATCCCGGCTTTACGCTGGAAAATATAAATCTGACACTGCCGAGCGGATGTATTATGGGCCTGGTGGGTGAGAACGGCGCGGGAAAAAGCACTACCATCAAGCTCATTCTGGATATGATTCATAAGGATAGCGGCAGTATAACGATTCTCGGGAGAGACAACGGGGATAACATCGAGCTCACCAAAGAAGATGTCGGCGTTGTTATGGATGAGGTCGGCATACCGGAGTGCTTGACTGTTAAGCAGGTCGGAAATGTAATGAAGCATACTTTTAGGAATTGGGATGATACTGAATATACCCGATTGACGGAAAAATTCGCACTGCCGCATAAAAAGCAGTTCAAGGAGTTTTCCCGTGGCATGAAGATGAAATTGGGCATTGCCATTGCGTTGTCCCATAATGCCAAACTGCTTATCCTGGACGAAGCCACATCAGGACTTGACCCGGTGGTGCGGGATGAGGTCGTTGAGATGTTTAGCGAGTTTACCAGAGATGAGAGTCATTCTGTCCTCATTTCTTCTCATATCGTCAGCGATCTTGAAAAGCTTTGTGACTATATAGCATTTCTGCACAAGGGGAAATTGCTGCTATGCGAAGAAAAGGATCGACTGCTTTCCGAATATGGGCTTGTTCATTGTGCCATCGGAGACTTGCAAAGCATACCTTCCGAGGCTATCAAGTATAAGAAGGAAAACCCATACGGCGCTGAGGTGATGGTGAAGAGAAGTGCTGCTTTGGCAAATTTCAATATCAGTCCCATCAGTATTGAGGAGCTTTTTGTGTTTATGGTAAAGGAGGCGAGATAAGATGAAAGGACTTCTTCTGAAAGATTGGTACATGATGAAGAAATACTGCAGAGCGTACCTTCTTATTGCGGTTGTGTTTATTGCTATATCGTTTTACAGCGATAACAATTTGTTTTTTGTGTTTTATCCCTGCCTGCTTTGCGGAATGATTCCGGTTAATCTGCTTGCCTATGATGAACGAAGCCGTTGGTTAGAGTATAGCGGCACATTACCGTATACTAAAGAACAGATCGTTTCGGGAAAATATCTGATCGGATTGTTTGCGCAGCTTGCAGTATTCTTTGTTACGGGAGTGGCGCAGGCTCTGAAAATGGTGATAGCTGATGCTTTTGTTCTCGGTGAGTTTGGTGTAATCATGATGCTTATGCTGATCGTATCGATACTTTCGTCGTCTATTTGTCTGCCGTTTGTTTTCAAGCTTGGTGTGGAAAAGGGACGCACAGCGTACTATATCATGATTGGCTTTGCCTGTGGTGCAAGTGTGGTGGCATCAAGCATTCTGAGGGGACCGATTGGAACAGAAATCAGACCCAATTTGACATTGGCAATATTTGCTGCCGTTGGAATCGGGATATATATTTTCTCCTGGTATATTTCTATTGTCTTTTATAAAAAGCGTGAGATATAATGGGTGAGATTTGAGGTTCGAGCGTTATTTGGGTCACGTCATACAATACGGACATCACTCATAGCAACACAAAAAGGACGTTTTACACGCCCTTTTTTTATTATTCTGTTTTACTGTTGTTCGAGCAGCTTTACGGGAAGCTTGCCACTGAAGGGAATCTGCCCGAGCATTGCCTTTACCGCAGCCTTCTGACAGTCATCGGTATCCGAGTACATGGCGATCGCCGCATTGACTGTGGGGAAGTTCTGATGGATGAGATAGGGGGAGCCAAATGTTACAACCGCCGACTTCTCTCTGTCAACAGCGCCTGTCTGCCATGATGGCATTATCTGGAGCATACCCTGGGGCTTGTGCTGATGAATAAACGTGCAGTAAACGAACATGTCATACTGTGCTTTGTCGCCGTTAAACTCATGGCGGTACATATCAACCGCTACACCGTTCTTTTCCCATTCTTCCTTGAACGCGCCGAGAGACTCGTATTCCTCATCGTAGAGAGTGGGGACAATGACTGCGATCTTCTTTGCACCACTGCAGGGGAAGAGCTGCTTTCTGTCTCTTACAAGTGTTACAGCAGCTTCAGACACTCTTCTGCTGAAATCGTGGATGTCATCCATTGTGTCAGTCTTGAATTCCTTGCCTCCGAACAGACCGAGCTCATATTTCATAAGCAGTATTCTTCTGACCGCATCATCAAGGCGGGACATGGGGATCTCACCGCTTTCAATAGCCGCGAGTACTGCATCTGCATATTCCATTGTGGGCCAAAGCATAAGGTCACAGCCGCATTTGAAGCATTCAACCTCGCTCTTTACCTGATCGCAGTATGTGGTTCTGAAGCCGTTCATGCAGAGTGCGTCGGACATTACTGCGTACTTGAAGCCAAGCTCGCCCTTGAGAAGGTCAACTGCAAGCTCATGGGAGAGGGTTGCCGGCGGAGCTACACCGTCTATACGTTCCTTCTGATATGCGGGCAGGGAAATGTGACCCAGCATTACGCAAAGCAGACCGTTATCGATAAGCTCCTTGTAAACTGCACCGAAGGTACGTCTCCATTCATCCATGGGGAGAGTGTTGCTTGTGAGAACGAAGTGCTGGTCTCTGTAGTCAACACCGTCGCCGGGGAAGTGCTTTGCTGTTGCACCCATGCCGTATTCCTGCATACCCTTAACCATGGAGGAGAGCATTTCACGGACAAGGGTGGGATCGTCACCGATAGCTCTTGTATTAACAACCGGGTTGAGCTGGTTCATGTTAATATCCGACACCGGTCCAAGGGAGAGATTGATACCGATCTCCTGTGCGGGAATGGCGGTGTATTTACCGAAATCGTAAGCCATATCGCGGTCAGCAGTTGCTCCGAGAGTCATCTGCCAGGGGAATTTTGAGTATCTTCCGTCGGGGAACATATATCCGCAACCGAACTCTGTATCTGCGCAGATGATCGGCGGTATCTTTGAATACTTGCGCGCTCTCTTTGTGGCGAAAATTATGTCGTCGCCCTTCATTGTTTCGCTTCCAATGATCTCTTCACCAATGAAGAATCCACCGAAGGGGTATTCTTTCAGCTTGGTCTGGGCGTTCTCTTCACTGTAGATATAATCCTCAGAGCGCTGTATCATTGTCTGGTACACCTTCTCTCGGGTGGTCATTTCTGACAGGATCTTATCAATAATGTGCATCTTGTCCTCCGAATAATTATCTTGTTTTTTGTTTGTCCTAATTATAGCACAACGGGAGAATAAAAACAAGGCTGACTTCGCTGTGACTATGGATAGAGAAGAAAAAACATGAGAACAGCGGCTATTTTTTAGCAAAAAATGAAACTTTTGTGGATTATTGCCGTCATATATGGTATAATTAAGTAAATCTACCGTGAAAGGAGGGGCATTGTGTCAAGAAAGGATATTGAAAGTGAAGAAATCACCGCTGAAGAGGCTGAAAACGCGGCTGTGAACGGTGACCTATCCGATGAAGAGGCTGTTCAGGCAAAAGAGCAGTGTAACACCGAAACATCAGGGAAGCCACTTCTTTATTACGCATCTGTCAGCGTGCTTGTTGTAATGGTGGCACTGTTTGTCATCATGCTGACCACTGTGCTTCTCTTCCCGAAAAACGAAACTGTCGAGGCAGGGGAGATTCCAAACTACAGCTACATAACGGAAAACCCGCTTTGGGGAGACCTTTGCGAGGTCGTGACGGATGTCCGCACTCTTGACACATCAAAGGTTGGTGAGCAGACTGTCATGCTTCGTTTCTTCGGATTTATTGAAGTGCGATCAAAGCTTAATGTGGTCGCTAATGCAGAGACAGAGCCTGCGGAGACGGCGGACATGCCTGAGATCACACCCCCGGAAACAGATGACTGCACCTTAACCGAGACAGCACTGCCGGAAACTGATATTATCGAAAGCGAATACTGCGAGACAGAGCCGCCGGAGGAACTTCAGCGGGAGACATACATACTGGATGTGAAGAATATCCTGCAGAATTCCGAATTACCCAACGGATGCGAGGTCGTGTCTCTTGCAATTGTTCTGCGTTACATGGGATACGATGTTAACCCCGGCTGGCTGTTTGACAACTATATGCCACACACTTTGTACGATTACAGCGGTGACCCGTTTACTACCTACATAGGCAATCCCCGCGATTACGGCTTCGGATGCTATGCGCCCTGCGTGGTGACAACGGGCAACGCTTATCTTGCTGATGTGGGTTCATCTCTCGAGGCTGTTGACGTAAGCGGAATGGAGATGTCGGATTACAAGGAATATATCGACCGCGGCATTCCCGTTATCATCTGGGGTACGACTTACATGAACTGCAATCCTCATGTGCATCAGTCGTGGTGGGTCAACGGAGAGATCAGACATTGGTACAGCAATTCCCACTGTCTCGTGCTCATCGGATATAAGGCAGATACATACGTGTTCTGCGATCCTCTGTGCGGCGTTATCGAATACAGTATTGAGGCGGTTGAGAGAAGCTTTGAAATGAATCTCCGACAGGCGTGTGTGATAGTTGATGGAAATAATTCCGAGGAATAAAAAATTTCGTATCTGTTGACTGACAGCAGACCCTGTGGTATAATAATTATATATAATTGTAAAATTTCATCTTTGGAGAAAAGTTATGGAAGAGAAGATCTTTTGCCAAAATTGCGGAAGCGAAAATGTAGGCGGATCAAGATTCTGCCTCATGTGCGGATGCGAGCTCAAAGCAACTCCTGCGCCGACACCCATTCCGACTGAAAAACAGCCTGAAGAAAATCCTGCGGAAAACGCACCTGTTGCCCCTGAGGAGACACCTGCTGAAACTAACGCAGCAGATGAGGCACCTGCTATTGTTTATGACGCGGTCAATGCTCCTGAAGAGATCCCGATCACTATGTTCGAAGAGTTTCCTGCGCCCGCTCCTCAGCCTGAGGCTATTCCCCCGGTGGAGAAGAAGCAGAAAAAGGAAAAGAAGCCCGCAAATGCAACTCCTGCACCGACTCAAAAGCCCAAGAGACACATTGCGGCAAAGATATTTGCGGCTTTGTTTGGACTTATCCTGCTTGTTGTCGGACTTTTGCCCACAGTGCTCTATCCTGTGCATCAGATGCTTGATGAAGATAACATTCGCCATGCAATAGAGGAAGCAGACATTTATGAGATCATTGAGGATCTTCTCGACGGCGAGGACGTTGGTGACTTTATTGTTGACAGCGTCCATGTGAAGATGCAGGGTAAGCTTGATCCCTCAAAGAAGCAGATCAAGAAGCTTCTCGCAGACGAGGACATCAAGGAATTCTTGGCAGACAAGCTTGTTGACTATGCCACAGACATACTTGAGGATAACGGTGACGGTGAGATCACCAGCCGCGAGATATACAAATTTGTCAAGGATAACCGTGATGCCATTTCCGAGGCGATCGGATATGAGCTTACCGACACAGAGCTGAACTTACTTAAGGAACAGCTTGACAAGGACGGTGTTGACAAATATTCACTGAGCATTGTTCGCGAGGAGAACACCAAGATCTTCGAGTACGTATCCTATGCGGTGTCCGATCTTGCGCTGTACCTCTCCTGCGGAGTTGTGCTTCTGTTCGCGATCATTATATTCCTGATCTGCCTCAAATGCGTTCCCGTGGCACTTAAGACTGTGGGTATCGTGTTCTTTATCAACGGCGGAATTGCACTTCTTGTTAAGCCTGCATACGCAATTGTTATGAAGATATTTGACGACGATCTCGGCAAGTTCACTTCACTCATCGAAGCAATCGGCAAGCCTTTCTTTGACGGAATGCTGTTTGTGGGATTCGTATTCGTCTGTGCAGGTGCTGCGATGATATTCATCAACATTATCATCTCACTTGTTACAAAGATAGTGAATAACGTAAAAGCAAAGCGCGCGGCAAGATAAACAAACAAAAAACGGCTGATTTTCGGAGAGAATCCGAGTCAGCCGTATTTTTTATTTTCTTGCGGAAAGGACAGAGGTGAGTACAGGGCTTGAACGCTTACCGAGGATCGGACGGCGTCTTTCGATTGCGGCAAGTGCGATCTCAACATCCTCATGAACCTCTGTGGGAGTAAGTGCGCCAAGTGTTACCATATCGCAGGGACGGATCGTAGCATAGTTGAAGGTGAGTCCAACAAACGGTGTGCAACGACCTGCCGCCATGGATTTTATTGTCATAACAGGCTTTTTCGCGTTCCAGATAATGCTGTTTACTCCTTCAACCTCGATCTGCATCAAAAATCCCATGCAGTTGTAAAGCTGGATGTAAGTCTCTACATCATACTCGTTCGCGTCCGAATAAAGAATAAGCTCGGGCATATGAGCAGACAGTCCGGGGATCATGCCGTGCTCGCGAATCATTGAGAGATAGTCGGGGAGACGCTCAATGGTCTGCTTATTTTTGTTTACAAGCTGCTCGGCGGATGCGTGGTGAATAAGGCAGAATGTAGCACCGGACTGTGCGGTCTTTTTTATTTTTGCTTCTGCCTCGGCGCGGGCGGAGGAAGAGTCGTCTACGTTGATTCCGGGAGTTGCGATCTTTATCATGGGGCGACCGAATTTCTCTTCAGTCATCTTGATTCCGTCGTAAAGAGGAGTGCCCTCTTCAAAATCAGGCGCCATGATCGCGTCAATTCCGTAGCACATATATGCGTCAAGCAGTGCGGATACAGCCTCGGGAGTTGCGTGACGGTCTCTGATGAGTTGGTCAGCCGCAGGACCTGTGTGGCTGTATCCAAGTACCCAGTTAGTGCCTGCAAGCATACGGGGAAGAGAAACACCGCCTACTTCTGTTCTCGGAAAAGTCGGGAAATCTGAATATTGTTTCATAAAAAACTCATTTGTGTTCATTTGAATGCTTTGACTTAACTATATGAGACTGTTGATAAACTGCTCGGCTGCTCTAGGAGAACGGCTTCCCTTGGCAAGGGCAAATGCTTCTGCCTTAACGTCAAGCTCGCCGCGATCCATTGCTATGCCATTCTTTTCAGCCAGCGCGTGGATGATGTCCAGATACAGAGACTTGTTCGGACGCTCAAAGTAAACGGTAAGTCCGAATCTGTCGGAGAGAGACATAAGCTCCTGCACTGTATCGCTGTGATGCACGTCATCGGATTCGCTCCGATCGGAGAAATGCTCTTTGACGATATGACGGCGGTTACTTGTGGCGTAGATCACTGCATTTTTTGCCTTCGCGGAGGCTGAACCCTCAAGGGCTGCTTTGAGCATACTGAAGCAGTCATCATTTTTGTTGAACGACAGGTCGTCAATGAAGATGATGAACTTCAGCGGGTTCTCAGCAATGCGTCCCATAACGTATGACAGGCTGAAAAGCTGATCCTTGCGAATCTCAATAAGTCTTACACCGGAATCCGCAAAGTAGTTAGCGCATGCCTTTACAGTTGAAGACTTTCCTGTGCCGGCATCACCGAACAGAAGCACGTTTGCGGCAGTTTTTCCCTCAACAAGGGCTTCGGTGTTGTCAAGAACCTTTTTGCGCTCTTCCTCATATCCCACGAAGCTGTCGATGGAAATATCATCCGGTGCTTCAACGGGAACGATTTCACCCTCAGAAACGCGGAACATTCTTGCGGAGGCAAAAACTCCGTAGCCGTATCTGCCGATGTGCTCCAGTCTGTCCTTGTAGGTGGCGGTGAAGTCTATTCTCTCGTTGTCAAATTCGGGAATATATCCGCTGTAGCCACTTGATGAGCAAAGATCCTCGGGAGTGAGCTCTGTCAGTCGGGTGAACAGCTTCAATTCAGCTTCCGCATTTCGAACGAGCACCTCGGGCAGCTTTTCACCGCGGGCTGTGCCGATGATGTAGCTGTTTTCGTCCTCGTACACTGCTCTGCTGAGGAAACGGGAGAATGAATAGCCGTCCTTTGCGAGAGAGTGGACAAATTCCCCGTAGCTCATGAGAAGATATGGAGTGGGAATATTGTTAAGACGTCCTATCAGTAGATTGGTCAGGGCTTCCATCGGCTTTTTCTCAAGTATCCCTCTGAAAACACTGAGGGAAGAGAGGGCACCTGTTAAGTTTATAATTTCTTGTTCGGTCATAATATCACTCTTCGAATTCATTGATAACAGCGCCGCGGTCTGCTGAGGATACCTGCTCGGAATATCTCTTCAGCGCGCCCTTGATGCCTGTTTTCTTCTTGATCGGCATGTCAGCCTTACGAGCGGCGATCTCTTCGTCACTAACGTTCAGCTTGATGGAATACTTGGGAATGTTTATGGAGATAATGTCGCCATCCTTGACATATGCGATAAGTCCGCCGCGTACTGCCTCGGGAGAAACGTGACCGATTGACGCTCCGCGTGTTGCGCCGGAGAATCGTCCGTCGGTAATGAGGGCAACATCACGGTCAAGTCCCATACCTGCGATAGCGGAGGTGGGGGAGAGCATTTCTCTCATTCCGGGACCTCCCGCAGGACCTTCGTAGCGGATAACCACAACGTCCCCCTTGACGATCTTGCCTGCGTAAATTGCGGCGATGCAATCCTCTTCGCTGTCGAATACCTTTGCAGGACCTTCATGAACAAGCATTTCCGGTGCAACTGCACTGCGCTTTACTACGCATCTGTCCGGGGCGAGATTTCCTTTGAGAACTGCAATACCGCCGGTCGCGGTGAAGGGGTTGTCAACAGTGCGGATAACGCTTGTGTCGCGGTTTACTGCGTTTTCAATATTCTCGCCAAGTGTCTTGCCTGTGCAGGTCATAACAGACGTGTCAAGCAGTCCGAGCTTTGCGATCTCGCGGAGTACTGCGTAAACACCGCCCGCTTCGTTAAGGTCTTCCATGTATGTAGGACCTGCGGGGGCAAGGTGGCAGAGATTGGGGGTCTTTTCGCTGACCTCGTTTGCCATGTCGAGACTCCATTCCACGCCGCATTCGTTTGCAATAGCGGGCAGGTGAAGCATACTGTTGGTGGAGCAACCCAGCGCCATATCCGCGGTGAGAGCGTTTCTGATGGCGGCTGCTGTCATGATATCGCGGGGACGGATATTCTGTCTTACCAGCTCCATCACTTGCATACCTGCGTGCTTTGCGAGCTC
>JAGBGV010000014.1 GCA_017935805.1 Clostridia bacterium
AGCATACCAAGGCTGAGAACCGTTGGTATAATCCGCCATAGCACCGGTGCCACTGACAGTCAAAGTACCCGTAGTGTCATCGAATGACCAGTTAACGTCACCGGTAGTGCCGTTATAGGTCGCCGCGCTTGCCGCAGTTGCAAATGAGGGAATCATTCCCACAAGCATTACAACAACGAGAAGCATGCTTATAATTCTTCTTTTCATATGAGTTCTCCTTTATAATAGGATAAATTTAACAAGGTTTTTTGTAACAAAGGGGTTGCAGTTGCACACAGTAATTATACTATATTTTCCCCACAAACACAATACTTTTTTCTCATTTTTTCGGGATAACTACAATTTTGGCAAATTGAACAAAACAGCAAAAGCGCCCACCGAAGCAAGCGCTTTATTCATTCTCAAACAATTCATCGAATCGCCAAATCATGGGGTTTTTGTGTATGTACTTTACTATTTCGTTGTAATCCTCTTTGTCGCGGATAATGTGATCATAGAAGGAGGTTTGAAACAGCTTTTTTATTGGATATAGCTTTTTGCATTCTCTTGTTGTCAGCGATTTATACGTACAAACAATATCCATAATCGTCGGGCGTGGATTTGCTCCCGTTTCTTTATCATCCCCTACTGTAGGGCAGGGGTTTACTCTTATTTCTTCACCATCCCCCACTGTAGGGCGGGGGTTTACTCCCGCCGAGTTGAGATTCCATTTCACCGAATTAGGATTCACTTCCGTCAAATCTCTCAAAATAAAGATCACATGAATATGATTCGGCATTATTACATACTGATCGACCTTCAGAGAAGGATAACGCTGTTCAAGCATTAGCAATTGCCGTTCCGATATCTTTCCATAATTTGTGTATTCGATTGTGTAATCGGAAGGTATTGCAGAAAGGTTGGCGGTTTCTGTAGATTTTGCGGCAGGAGCAAGCCCCTGCCCTACGGTTTGATGGTAACTGCCACCACATATTTTCGACAATACACATCGTCTCTTCTCCGTACATATTGTCACAAAATATGCTCCGGGAGAGCTATAATCATAATCCCCAAGCCGAGGGTGCTTTCTATTCGGAAGTGAACTTACCATTTCTTCCGCTAATCACATCTTCACAAAATACAGCACAAGGGCAACTATGGTGATAACCGCCATTACCGCCCAGGCAAATGCAGGGAGATATTCGGCAAATCCGGTTGCTCCGCGCTTCTTTATGTCGAGAAAACGCAGAACGGGTATAGCACCAAAGCACAGGGCAAATACGGGAAACAGCACCGTCAGCGGAATGATCTTGGCGTAGAGGTACAAAACTCCCACGATCACCGCAAGAAGGCAGACCCCAAGCTCAATAAACTTGTAAACGGTAAAGGGCTTGGTGTTCGGCGCAATGCTCCACTGCTCCTGCTCCGGGTTATTTCTGTTGTCTGTATCTTTCATAAAAGCTCCTTTTGTTTTTCGATTCTGCCGCCGCCTTTGCTCGCTCTGTCGCTTCTCTTTCCTCTCTGTCGCGGCGAACAAGCAAAATTATCACTACCGCAGACACAACCGCTGTAATTATTGCCGCCGCAAACAGCACGGACAGATTTCTTTGGCTGTCCTCATCCACGGTCTCACTTCCCTCGAATACATCCAGAAGTGCGTCCGCGTCCAATCCGTAGCTGATTGCCTCAACAGAACCAAGCTCGAAACAGATATCCTCGTCCGCGTAGATCATAACGCCGATATAGTCAACTGCGTTTCGGTTTTCGTATTCCGAAAGATCACAGGTGAAGGACTCAAGAGTATCGTTGGTAATGTCTTCAGCGTAGTATTCAGCACGGTGGTCACCTGATCCGACAACGAATACAACTGATGTGTTTGAAAGTAATTCTAATCCGTCAGCACTCGTTACCGCAAATGTAAAGCGAAGCTTGTCCACAAGTGACATATCAACTGTGCGGTCAAGATTGCCGAGTGTCACACCTGCACCACCGTCTCCGGCGCTTGCAAGCTGTGTTTTCAGCACTCGTCTGCTGCCGTTGTCCTTAACGCTGCTGTACCCTGTCAGGCAGGAAGCAACGCCACCGCCGCCAAGCCATCCCTGGGTGTGGTATTGGTCGGAGAAATTCCACACGCTGTAAATCGCACCGTCTCCGATTCCGTCATCAGGCAGAGCAACGGACTCGTGAATGTAGCCTTCACTCTCCGATGAGGACTTAAGCGCAGAATAAAAGTTGCGGGACGTCTTAATCGGAGTCTCATCAAACTCCATAAAAACAATATGCTCACCGCTGAGTCGCTCGCAAAGCCATACAAAAAGCCCCGCGGCGTACTCAATGTGGGTGTATTCGCTTGTTGTCGAGGTGCTTCCGCCGTTTTTCTCGATGTAGTCAAGTATAGTTTCCCCAAAGATGGGTCTGTAGAGGTACATCACCGAATATGGAAGCGAATTACCAACCGCGTCAAGCCTGTCTGTGATAGCGTCAGCGAATGATACGTCATCCTCCGCGTTGTCGATACAGTACATAAGCGTCCACGGAATACCGCCGTTTTGCTCGATCGAACTCGAAAGCATTACAGCCAGCAGGTCTGTATCAATTGGGCGAGGCTCAGTCGGCACAGCAATCAGCCCGTCGGGCGACTCGTTGAGTGATTCTTCTGCAGTTATCTCGGCAGGTTCACCGAAAGGAATGATGACCGTCATATTCGGATGATACGGTACAGCTGCGTTGTATGTAATACCGGCAAGGCGTGCAAGGCTGTGAGAGTATCCGAGAATGTCCTCGCCCACATAACCTGTCAGCCCGCGGTCGTTCACCGCTTTGCCGAGTACGAAGCCGCCGATGCTGCTGTAGCGCACTGAGAAGAATCGGACAAATGATGCATAGGCTGCTCTTGCTTCATCGGTGTCAGCGCAAATTGCGTAGTTTGTGGCTTCTCCTGTGTAAGTCAGACCTTCAAGCGGCGATGATGCTGTAAACCGCAAATATACCTTTATGCCAACGGAAATGTAGAAATTTATGTCACGGTCAAGCTCATCTAAAACAGCGCGGGAAAGCATTATCTCCTTAGCGTCGCCCGTGCTTGATTCGCTGCTGTATACTGTATAGCTGAGCGGCAACGCTGCATCGTATTCGGAAACGCTAGTCAGCTCTGTCAGGGGTATGTCAACTATAATGTGGGAAACATTGGATTCAAAAGCACCTGCAGCGGCCGCGTTTGCAAGTCCCACACCGGTAATATATGAGTCCGAAGGCTCTGACGGATTGCAGTATTCGGGAGTTGAAAGAGGGATGATCCTTCCGCCCTGAACTATCGCCGCCATGAACTTGAATGTGTCAGCAGACGCAGGATAAGCGGTCAGATCAGCGGTATAGTCGAATCTTGTGGATACCTTAATACTGCCGATCTCCACCGCGGTATCAAAACTGTAGGAATACTCATCCCGCAGCGCGTAGAACACAATACTCGCACCGGAGTATTTCTTTGCCGCTTCTCTGTTTATTGTTCCGCTGAACTTAACAGCGTTGCCTTTTCTTGTGATCTCATCAAGGGATCCGATATTTGATTCCGCCGCAATAGCTGACTGACCGTCGCTGAACAGCTCAACTGATGCTATCTTGAATGTTCGTTCGCACTCTATTCCCTCAAATGAGAGAGAGTACTCAAACGCCTCACCATCAAGCTGTACCGGAATAATAAACACGTTTTCTCCGTCAACTGTCAGCTTTTTAGAACGAAAGCTCTCGTGTTTTGCTGGGTTAGTGTAATTAATACCAAGAGTCATACGTCCTGATATCAGCCCGTCAAGGACAATTCTGAAATAAACCGTGGAGTTTTCCGCCAGGGGCTGCTTTGTAACGATGCTGCCTCTGATATTGGCAATGTCTCCCTCAGCAGGGATAACAACACCCGTAGCACCGACAAATCGTCCAACGTCATTCTTCATGATTGACACAAGATATTTCTCTGCCATCTCAAATCCCGGATATGTACGCACCGAGAGGAATGGAGAGGATACTCTGATCTGCGTGGGCATTGTATCGCCGTCAAACTTTATACTTACACTGATTCTCACCGCGGTGCCAAGAACTGACGATATATCTGTGTAGATCATTGACCAGTAACACAGCTCGTCATCCTCACCAATACGAAATGCCGAGCGGTAAGTGCCCTCAGTAGTCACAAGCTCAAGCTCAACAGAGTAAGCTGAGTTGTTCTTGTATCCGCCAATTACTCCGATTCCGAAGCCAAGCACATTATACTCCTCAATGTTCACCCCGTCATAACGAAGGTCCATTGTAAGAGTCATTCCATCGCCGCCGCCATACTTCTCCTTCATGTACACACATCCCATAACGATGTCGTCGTACTTGCGGCGTCTGATGTTTTCCGCCTCACCGGAGACAGTCCATGCTTCCTCAGGAAGATCGAACTTGTAGAACCCCCTGCCAAAAGAGTCGTCGGGGGAGAAAAGTCGTGTTTCATCTCCCACATATCCGTCAACGGAGTACGACAGTATTCTTGTTTCCTCTTCGCTGTCAGCAAAAACGCATACAGCCAACAAAGCCGCCATCACAAACGCGAGAACAAAGCACAGTTTTTTCATTTCATTTCCCCCTTTCGGTAGTTTTTATCTGGATATCATTTTATTTTTGATGTAATTTCAACTATCTCACCGTTCACAAGCAGGCGAGCTGTCTTTTCTGCTTCCGAATACACGGCGTAGTCAGTCACCTTTCCGTCTTTCCATGTACAGTCAACAGTAAATCCACCGCGAGCCGCAAGTCCTCTGAATGAGCCGCTCTGCCACTCTGCATCATCGGGAAGTGCAGGCAAGAGAACGATATAGCCGTCCTGACTCTGAATAAGCATCTCTGCCATTGCCGCAGCACCGCCGAAGTTTCCGTCTATCTGGAAGGTAGCCTCAGTCTCTGTCTCTCCGTCATATGGAATGGGAGTTGTAACCCCATTTTCAATAGTCCAGCGAGGATGATTGTCAAACATATTTGGCAGCGTGCAGTTCTTTATAAGAGCGCACAGGCTGTCAAGACATTCGTTGCCCTCGCCGAGTCGTGCAAGGTTAAGTGTCACAAGAGAACGTGACCAACCTGTGTATCCACCGCCGTGCTTTATTCTTCGGCGGAGAGTGGTGCGTGCCGCTTCTCTCAACTCAGGTGTGTTTCTGTTTATTTGATTTGACGGGAAAAGTCCGTACAGAGGGGAGAGATGCCTATGTCCCGGCTCTACTTCATCGTAGTCCTCACTCCACTCCATTATCTGACCAAGCTTGCCTATTCGTGTAGGTGTGAGACGTGCAGATTTCTCTCTCAGCAGTGCGGCAAAATCAGCATCAACACCGAGAAGATCAGCCGCCATAGCAGTTGTGTCGAACACATCGCGGATGATCTGGTTGTCCATTGTAGGTCCTGCGCAAATAGCCTCACGGGATCCGTCCGGTAACAGGAACCAGTTTTCGGGTGAGTTTGAGGGGCAGGTCACAAGATATCCGCTTCTCGGATCAACTACGAGAAAGTCGAGGAAGAACTCTGACGCGCCCTTGAGTATGTCATAATTCTCGCGAAGCACATTGATATCTCCCGAAAAATTGTATCTTTCCGTAATATGCTGGGTACACCATGCACCGCCGCACATGAATGAGCCCCAGTCAGCTCTTTCGCCGGGAGCGGTAAAGCCCCAGGGATTCGCAATAACGTGAGCAACCCATCCTCTTGCCCCATACTGTACGCGAGCGGTACTTCTGCCGTGCTCCGAGAGGAATCTCACAAAATCAATCATCGGCTTTGTAAGCTCGGGCAGACCGGTTGTCTCGGCAAGCCAGTAGTTCATCTGAAGATTTATATTAATGTGGAAATCAGCCGACCAGATAACGTTGTAGTCGCCCGCCCAGATGCCTTGAAGATTTGCAGGCAATACGCAGTTGTAGGAGGAGCATATGAGCAAGTATCTGCCGAATGTAAAGTATTCGAGCAACAGAGCATTGTCACTCTCCCCCTTGTGAAGTCGCTTGATTCGCTCATCTGTGGGAAGATTGTTATCACGAACTGCGTCAAGAGTGATCTCCGCCCTGTCAAGGAATGAGCAAAGCACCTTTGAACTGCTCTCGTACAGCTCGTCAAATGTGTACAGAAGAACATCGTCAACGTTCTTTTTCGCTTTTGCAAGAGGAATTTCGGGATCGTTCGATGGCTTGGGCAAACCGTCTACACCGGGCTTCACATAGGTAGTGCGAACATCAAGTATGATGCGAATGAAAGTCGCGCCCTTTACATTTATGCCGTCCTCGCCTGCTGTGGATGCGCCATCGTGAACAACTCTCGCATATACAGCGAAGGCAATAGAGTCCTCGAATGCGTGACGCAGGATAATTGTATCATTCGTGTACTCCGCGCGGGATAACTCGTAAGCATATGATACCTTTGCGTCAAACTTGGCGTCCGCCTTGTATTCAGCCACAAGTACGCCCTTGTCGAATGAAGTGAATGCACGGTTTACAAAGTGGCGTCCGCCCTGTGTATATTCAGCTGTTGCAAGACCGCCGTCCAGCTTCAGAGTGCGTCTGTAGTCAGCAGGGATGTCATCTGCTGCACCGTCAAACTGAACGTGCACTTCGCCTGCGGTCTGATATGAACCGTAGTCCGCATTGTATCCGCGACCGAAATTGCTTCCCTGTCCGCGGCATACCATGTATTTGTATGTAAGCTCGCTTCCGCGCTTGTAATCCCCCGAGAAGATCGCTTCGCGTATCTCAGGAAGCTTCTCTGCACACTCCGGGTTGTCTGCATATGGGTCAAAGCGACCGTTCCAAAGGGTTTCTTCGTTGATCTGAAGAATGTCACGCGCCACTCCTCCATATACCATAGCCCCAAGTCTGCCGTTTCCGAGTGGCAAAGCCTCAGGCCAGCGTTTAGCAGGCTTCTTATAAAAAAGCTCCATAGATAAGTCCTCCGCGGGGATAATATTTCAATTTAATATTATCACACGGCCGCAGAAAAGTCAACAAAATATGCGATAAATGCTTATATATACGGTAGTGTTATATTTTGCCTCTCACCGGCAACTGTATTCCGCAAAGTACAAATAAAGCAGATCATAGGTCAGCAAAACACATGATTATGGGCAAAAACGGGCGAAAAAACGAGGTTTTACTAATCTAAATCAAAATAATCGGATTTTTTTCAAAAAAGGTATTGACAAAAGAAGATAAAGGTGTTATAATCTCCCCGTTCGATAAAATTTACTATATTTTTATGGAGGAACAAGTATGTCCACATACATGGCTAAACCCGAGACAGTTGAACGCCGTTGGTATATCCTCGACGCTGCTAACAAGCCTCTCGGTAAGACAGCTGTTACTGCCGCTAACATTCTCCGCGGCAAGCATCGCCCCGAGTTCACACCTCATGTTGACTGCGGCGAATTCGTAATCATCATCAACTGCGATAAGGCAGTTCTCACAGGCAAGAAGCTTGATCAGAAGTTCTATCGCACACACTCCGGCTACATCGGCGGTCTCAAGGAAACATCCTACCGCAAGCTCATGAACGAAAAGCCCGAAAAGGCTATGCAGCTTGCAATCAAGGGTATGCTTCCCCACAACTCCATCGGTGATAAGGCTATCACAAGACTC
>JAGBGV010000086.1 GCA_017935805.1 Clostridia bacterium
AATTCCTGCTGTCCCTAATGAACTTAATGGTGAGTTCTTCGGACTTCGCGCACGCGGTGGAATTACTGTGTCAGCAAAATGGTCAAACGGTAACGTGGAATGGGTCGAGCTTACTCCGGATCAGCCGTGCGTTATTAATCTAAAAGTACCGCAATGCGACATGAGGGAAGTGATACTGAACGATAAGGTAAGAATTGATTTTTGATCTAGCCCAGTGTATTTCAAAGGGTATCCATGGGAAATTTGATATATAATTATACAAAATGCCTGATTTTGTTGCGAAGCGGATAATTGCATCGTTTCGTACTTCGTCGCGATGTGGCGAAGTCGAAACATTACCTTATTCGCAATTATACAAAATCACCATTTTGTACGCAGGTCGTGTCGCCGTAGGCATTGAACACACGGCCGAGGGCTAATTGTCGTGTCGAGGAGTAGCGGGTCAAGTTCCGACAGGCGCGGCGGCGAAGAAAAGAGGGGGAAAGCCGACGCGCCGAACAGACGACCCGGAGAACAATTCGCCGGAGCCGAGCGAGACCGACCGCGATGTGGCGGGCCGCGAATGGCGAAGTGCGACCCAAGGAAGATTTCCCCTCATCACCCAGAGCCGTGTCCCCCCTTGAGGGGGCGGAGGGGGTGATCATCTCGTCGGAGCTTCGGTTTTCTATCTACTTGATATATGGGACAGTATTTCATCACTCATGGCTATCCATATATCCGAAAATCAGGCACTTTTTAAGTGTCGGGCGAAGTACGTTCCCGATGAAAATGGGAGTATGAAGCTCGCGAACATCTGTTCTTTTGGTAGACCGGTGTTCAATCCTATGCACCTCGAACCGACCGAGTTCAAAAAGGACGCTCACCGCGACCCTTTGACCGAGCACGACCCTGCGCATAACGTGCAGAGGTCCACGCGCAGGGCAAAGGAAGCATGTTTCGACTACATCCTATGCAACTCGCTGGATATTTTTTCTACCCTCACCTTCAACAAGGAGTTCGTCGACCGTTCCTCTTACGACGAGGTTTATAAGAAGCTCTCGAACTGGTGTTCGAATCGTGTGCAGCGTTATGGCTTCAAGTACATAGCCGTTCCCGAGTATCACAAGGACGGGGAAAACATACATTTCCACATGTTATCAACAGCTGAAGGACTCAACCTGTTGAAAAGTGGTCACGTTCGG
Source organism: Clostridia bacterium (assembly GCA_017935805.1). Next base: position 1,182 of record JAGBGV010000086.1, read on the forward strand.
CAGGGGAAACCCGTCTACAACATCGACAACTGGAAGTGGGGCTTCTCAACCGCGCAGATCGTCACCGGTGAAAACGCTCGTGAGAAGTGCGCGAAGTATATCTTCAAGTACATGGGCAAGCAGATGGGGCAAAAGATAGGCGGTCGTTATTACCTCTCCGGCGGGGAGCTCGTGAAGCCCGTCTTTGTCTGCTCCGATGACCCTGAAGAATTCGCAGATCTTACCACGGCAAAATATCACCGCGAGACCGAGACAGAGGGCGGACTTTACAGAGAATGGAGTTTCCTATAATTACCAATTTTTTACATTTTAGGATTGTCAAATAATGCGTTCAAAGTACATCACAAAAACCGAGCTCTCGCGCTTCAAAAAGGTCATGGGCGAGCATTGGCACGTCTTCCAACTCATGCTCGAAACGGGGATGAGAGTCGGTGACGCTGTGAAGCTGCGCGGCTCGGACATCTCGCGTAACGGTGAACACTGCACGGTGTCATGGGTTGCAGAAAAGACAGGCAAGGAAGCTACAGCGGAAATTTCGGCTGCTCTTTGTCGCCATATCCAGCCCCGAAGCAAACGTGCGTACTGCTTTCCCGGGCGAAAAAGAGGGACGCACCTCACTCGACAGGCTGTCTGGGCTCGGATCAAAAAAGCAGCTGATACCATCGGCATTGATGCTGACGGTATCAGCCCCCACAGCTTCCGAAAGGTTTTCGCCGTTGAGCTCATGCACGAAGACGGACTACAAGCCGTTCAGGAAGCTCTACAACACTCCAATGCTGCCGTGACAAGGGTTTATGCATACGCGGACTCGATAATGCGTTCTGACAGCGACGAGCCTATCAGATGGCGCGATCTCGAGCTTGTTGTGGACTACATCTTGCAGAGAATTTCCGAAAGGACTTGACAAACCGTTCCCGGTAGGGTAGAATGAGGTCAAATCTTAAAGGAGACGTCCCGAAAGATAGTAGATAAATTTCCGAAAAGCTCTTGACATTCGCGCCGGTCCGTGTTATCATTTCATTACGGCGACGGGTGAGGAGACTCATTCGGGCAGGTGTCATTCCCATGGGTGGAGCGTGATGAACTCGCATCCGGCATCTGTAATCAAAAGGACGGCTTTGCCGTCTTTTTTCATTTATAGCCCGAGAAGAAGATGAATTTCACATTCATCTGATGAACGGGCAGGCGGGAAACTGACTTCACCTATTCGATGAGCCGCAGTCTGTCGGAACCCGCCTCCGAGACCGTAGGGCTGTGCCCGTAGAGACAATTATACAAAATGCATATTTTGTATAATTTAGGGAAGACTTTTAGACGAGCTGGCAGAGAATTTGCGCCAAATATTTCACCCCAAGATATTATAGAAGATTTGCCACATGAATATAACTATTACACAGTTTTCAACAGTTACAAGAATGGACAAACCAATTTATGTTCTTACTCTTTCGAAAAGATTGATAAATGACTTATATTATTTTGTTTATCTTATATTCGTACATTAACACTCCGATTGCTTTGCGTTTGTTCATTATCAATCGCAGCCGGCTGCATCATGCTCATATTCTACAATTATCTTCATTTTTTCGCGACCGCATTGCGTGTTGTTAACGCTACTTAATTTACGTCAATGTTGTTTTCAATATTCATTTTACGTAGACTGATTGTTTGTGGATAATACAACGTAACTATAGTTATCATTAATTCTTCCCGCTCTGTCTATTGCCACACCCGCGCACAATTATACAAAATTTTGTTGCATTTAACACACCGGCAATTTGCACAACTATATCTAAATATAATTGTTGATAATCACGAATAGCATTTTATTTGCTAATTTCGCTTTATTTCACATTTATTTTATGATATAATGTGAAAGATCTATTAATTAACTATCGGAGGAACACCCTTATGAAAATGAGAGTTATGTACTTATCCAAAAAGTCCAAATTTATTACATATGCCGAGGCTATTGGTCAGGCGTGCGGTTGCCTTGTAAATGATATCCCGCCGGCTTATCCCGCAGATAACGAAAGACTTGTACTCATTGGCATCACAGGCGGCAACACTATTGATGACAAGGTTAGAAGATTCTGTAGCGAGCTTATTCCTCAGCGCGCTAAAAATGTTGCATTGTTCGTTGATGGAACTAAAGATTCCAAAGCTGAGCTCGAAGTCAAGAGAATTCTCAAAGATGCCGGAACAAATGTTATTGATGAAACATTCTACGTAAAATGCGGAATTTTCGGAAGCAAAATTACACTTGAAGAGCGCCAGGCCATTGTTGACTGGACAAGAAAGATGCAGGAAATTGCAGCAAAATAATCAATTGCACTGATAGAGCTTTGAAATTGTTTCGACAAGATCAAAGCTCTTCCCTGTTTTAGATTAATTTATATAAATAATTTTCAAAAAGTCCTTGACATTTCCGCCAAACGTGTGTTATAATACATCCGTTCAATAAAATGGCCCGTTGGTCAAGCGGCTAAGACAACGCCCTCTCACGGCGTAAACGGGGGTTCGATTCCCCCACGGGTCATAAATAACTCCTCAGACCTCAAGTTTGGGGAGTTATTTGCGTCTATGGGAGACTGAGAAGACCTATGAAAGTTTCCGGATAACTGAAAAGTATGAAGTGCTGTGTAAAACTTTCAGCCGAAATTGTTCGGCAAGGGTTCAGATTCCCCCACGGGTCATAATTTGGCTTATCTTTTCAGGATGGGGCTTTTTTCTTTTTTATAGCTGATAACCAGCACTAACCCAACATATCCTATAGCAAACAGTATTATCGCCGCCGCTGACGAGACAAAATTGTGTATGATAATGTTAAATATCGACATGAAAGAACAACACACAACAGGCTTAACATATTCCTTAAGTGCTTGTATGATTGAAATATCGGTCACTTTCGATAATTTATATATGCTCGCACATAGATTCCCAACCTCGCACAACCAAATTGTCAGCAAATATCCGTAAATTCCCATAATAGGTGTAAAAATCATAACAAAGATTAACCCGGATGCTGCGTCGACAATATTAACCTTCATTACGTATACCTGCTCATCGAGACCCTTGAGAAGCGAGTCAACCGCTGTATCCAGATACATGAACGGAACAAGCAATCCAAGCAAAAGTGTATATTTTACAGCTTCTGTTGAATTAAACACCAACTCTCCAAGTTCGGTGGCAAAATTTGCGAAAATTCCGCACGCACCTACCGAAAACATCGCTGAATATCTGTAAACCTGCAATGTTAAGTGGTTAATTGACGCTCTATTCCCCCTCTCCTTTTGTTCTGCAATCTCTGGGAGCAACAGTGACGTAAAAGAACCGATAATCGCATACGGAAACATCACCAGAGGAAATGCTATTCCCTGCAGCAACCCATAAGACGCGAGAGCTGCCTCTTGTGACATTCCGCCTCGCACCATTCCACGAGGTATCGCAAGATGCTCCAGTGTTGTCAACCCTTGTCTTGCGTATGTTCCTACCGCAGAAGGTGACGAGATGTCCCATGTATTTCTAAAGCTTGTTTTAAGTCTGATCTTGCGTCCCCCGTATATCTCTCCTGTCGGTTTGCCTGAGTCAAGGAAATACATAATTATATTGATTACAAGTGACCATGCTTCAGCAATTGCTGATCCGCCGACTACAGCAAGACATGACGACTCAACATTTCCCGGAATTATAAAAACAAGCGCTGTAGACGTAACCATAATTTTTATGAATTGCTCCGAAACAGAAACTATGGCATTCTTTGTGACCTTTCTTAGCCCAGTAAAGTATCCCGACAGCGCAGATGATAGTGATATTGCAGGTAAACTCAGAGCGAGAACCTTAAGTGATTTAAGTGTTCTTATGTCGTTTAGTAGATAAATTGCTATAAACTCGGCTGAATAGAATAACGCGATTGCAGTTGAAACACCAAACAACAAGCTATAAGAACACACTGACAGAATCACGCTTCTCATAGCGTATTTCCACGACTGTTTGTCTGCTTCGTCAAGTGCCGCACATCGCTCTGATGTAAGCCTTACAGAACCCAAATTCACACAAGACAGCGCAAGAGTAACCGCGAAACCATAAACGCTCATAACAAGCGTAAACAGACCCATGCTTTCCGCACCGATCTTATTTGTTATGTAAGAATTGAAGCTTACGCCAATTCCTCGCATTATTATGTTCACGATTGAAAGCATTATCGCATTTGACAAAAATAATCGCCACTTCTTTTGCATATGACCATTGCCTCCCGATAATATATCTAAAATTCGATAAAATTCAGTAATAAAGCATATTTGTCTTGATTTTTTATGGGTATATATAGTATAATGATATAATAATAGATTTACTGTATCACGCGATCAAACAAATTCACAATTTGCGAGGATATTATGAACAGAGTAAGCAAAGAAAACTATTACCTTGACATTGCACAGACCGTTTCGGAACGCAGTACTTGTTTACGCAAGCGTTATGGAGCAATTATTGTTAAGAATGATGTTATTATCTCGACCGGCTACAACGGCGCCCCGCGAGGAAGAAAGAACTGCTCTGATATCGGAAGATGCACCAGAGAAGAAATGGGTATTCCCCGAGGTGAAAGATATGAGCTTTGCCGTTCAGTTCACAGTGAAGCAAATGCCATTATATCCGCTTCCCGCGAGAGTATGCTTGGCTCTTCCCTTTACATGTGCTGCACCGATCCCAAGACAGGCGAGATAGTTTCAGGTGTTAACTCCTGCATGATGTGCAAGAGACTTATTCTCAATGCGGGAATTGCTAAAGTATATGTACGAGACACCGCTGACTCATACAGAGAAATATCTACCGATGAGTGGATCGAAAATGATGACAGTCTCTCGGGAGAATTCGGATATTAATCCGCACCTAGAAAAGGATCATGAAGATTAGTTCTGCAAATAAAAATCAGCTTAACGATATCATTGCAATCGAAAATGCCTCTTTTACCTGTCCGTGGTCAAGGCAAAGCTTTGAAGAGGCAATGAATTCAGATAATATAAGAGTGCTTACCGTAACCGATGAAGAAAACCGAGTGCTTGCGTTTTCCTGTTTGCTCATAATAGAGTATGAGGCTGAAATACTGAATATTGCTGTTTCCGAAAATTTCAGGAACAGAGGAATAGGCAAACTTCTCGCTGATCACATGATCAGTATATGTCATGAAAAAGATGTCACGGACATTTTTCTTGAGGTGAGAGAATCTAATATCTCAGCTCAACGTTTGTATGAAAAATGCGGATTTGAGCCTATCGGTAAAAGAAAGAAATATTATACAACCCCCACTGAGGATGCGATTTTAATGAAATACTCGTTTCCCGACAAGATATAAGCCAAAGGATCTACAACAATTATGTACATTTTTGCAATAGAAAGCTCTTGTGATGAGACTGCAGCTGCAGTAATCCATGCCGAGGGTAATAAGATAACCGTTCTCTCAAATATAGTCTCATCACAAATATCCATACACGCTTTATACGGTGGCGTTGTGCCGGAAATCGCAAGCCGCGCTCACTGTGAAGCTATCACAAAAGTAGCGGATGAAGCAGTTTCTGCAGCAGGTATCACACTCGCTGATCTCGATGCTATTGCTGTTACTTTTGCCCCCGGGCTTATCGGCTCACTGCTTGTTGGTGTTAGCTTTGCCAAATCTCTTGCTTCAGTACTTGGTGTTCCGCTTATCCCGGTTGATCATATTGAGGCACATGTTGCCGCCGCATATGTTGAGAACGAGCAACTGAAACCACCTTACCTCGCTCTTGTTGTGTCGGGTGGTCACACATCCTTATATAACGTCACAGACTATCTAACCTTTGACGAGATTGGATGCTCCCGAGATGATGCTGCAGGAGAAGCTTTTGATAAGGTAGGTAGAGTCATGGGGCTGCCATATCCCGGCGGTGCTGCAATGGATAAGCTTGCATCTATAGCGTTCGAAACATATGATTACAGCAAAAAAGGCGCGCTCTCCTTCCCCTCCCCAGCCGTCAATGATGACACATATGACTATTCCTTCAGCGGTCTGAAAACTGCTGTTATAAATCACATCCACAACGAGAAGCAGCGACTGAAAACAGATGATCTTCCCCAGGATGTCAAAGTCGAAATTGCAGGGGCGTTCACCAAAGCAGTTTGCGACGGAATTGCTAAGAAGCTTGATCTTGTACTAAAGACTTTAGGAACTAAAACCCTTGTTATGGCAGGCGGTGTTGCAGCTAATTCACATTTACGCAAGTCTGTTTCTGATGTCTGTCTGAAGAATAATGTTGAGTTTATCGTTCCGTCTCTGTCGCTTTGCGGAGACAACGCAGTCATGACAGCGGCCGCAGGATATCATATGTTCCGACTG
>JAGBGV010000087.1 GCA_017935805.1 Clostridia bacterium
CAACAGAGTAATCTTCGGCAGTATCTGCAAAAACCACGTCTCCATTGTGAAGATAGCTGGAAGAAGAATATTTGCTTAAATCCTTGCTCGGTTTGATGGTCGGCACTTGGGTTGAAGACATATTCAACACTGCACCATACTTAATCAACACATCGCCATAGTGGATATTCTTTACACCATCATTGCTGGAAGATAACTCATCTCGTGAATAAGTGTTATTTTGCAAGAGTGAGAGGACCTTACCGAAGGGAGAAACGACACTTGTTTCCATTTTTGCAATCGCATCAAAAATTGCGTCAGATAATCCTCTTTTATACTTCTTGAGGGTGTCAATAACTTGTTGCTGTTTACGAATACGATTATCAATGAGATACAGTAAATTCACAATTCTTGTCTGTTCCGAACGCGAACACGGTGCGGAGAGCATTGTTGTTCCAATGTTACTCTTGCTTATGGATAAAACCTTAACACCTTGCATTAGCGGAAACAGTTGCTTGTGATAATAGTGTGAGTTCATATAGTACCCTAAAAACATAGGGGAAAAAGAGCGCATTGGACGACAGGGTATTGTGTGTAGACCAGATTCAATCTTTGTACCGTTGACGTTGATGATTTCACAACATTTCCCGACGGTTTCATCCTCTGCGGTATCGGCAATGATTACATCGCCATCGCGTAAATAGGGAGTTCCTTTACTCTCTTTGCCATGTACGATAGATGGAACACTTTCACATTCTATATCAAGGATTGCACCGTACTTTATCAAAATATCGCCATAGTGGATGTTCTGTATGTTCCCACTGGGTAGGAGATCAGCTCTTGACAATGTGTTATTTGGAAGAAACGAGAATATCTCTGAGAATTGTTCCGTAGTCCACGGCTCCTCAAAGCCCGGAAACCGGAGTTTCGGACGCTTTTCGAGACCGTTACTTGAGGTCTATTATTCCTAATTCATTCCTCCATTAGATAATGTTCGTGGAGGTGGTCTATATGACTAACAATACACAATTCAAGACGCTGCTGAACACATGGCTAAATCAAAAGAAGCCAATGATCACTCCGTCAACCCACGCCAGTTTTACGCTCATTGCCGAAAACCATCTGATACCCTACTTCGGCAAACGAAAGATTGGTAGCATTACTGAAGCGGATATTCAGAGCTACATTTCGTATCTCTACAATTCCGGCAGATTGGACAAGACGGGAGGCCTAACAGTTAAGACAATCCGTGATGTCGTTCTTGTGCTGCGTTTGGCAATGGAGTACGCTTACAAGGAACGGGCAATACCGCTCTTGAATTGGGATTTAATCGAGTATCCCAAGGAACTTGGTATCAAGAAAGTGGTCTCATTGTCAAAGGATCAGGAGCAGGCCCTTATACAAAGCATCTATATGCATTTGAACAGGAAGACTGCTGGCATACTCATAGGACTGTTTACCGGACTTCGCATTGGTGAATTGTGCGGTCTGCAAATGAAAGACATTTCGCTCACCGATAAGACAATTAGCATCAACAAAACAGTGCAACGTATCTATGACAAGCGGAAAGGAAGTTCCTACTTACACATCGGACCTCCGAAAACGAAAACATCTGCTCGGACAATACCAGTTCCCTCGTTACTTATGAACATCATCAAGAAGTTTTACACAGAGAACCCAAACCACTTCTTTTTGACAGGCAAAACAAAACCCACAGAACCGAGAACTTACCGACAGTTCTTTACCCGCTTTCTCAAAAAGAACGGTCTTGAAAAGGTGAAGTTCCATGAGATCCGTCATACTTTTGCCGTAAGGGCAATAGAAATTCCAGAGTTCGATATTAAGTCACTTTCTGAGATTCTCGGGCATAAAAATGTCTCGTTTACATTGAACGTATATGGTAGCGCCAATCTGCAGCAGAAGGTTAAGTGCATGAACCTTTTGAATGATCTGCTGTGATTCGACTTTCCCACTATCTATATCCAACTCAAAACATTTACATCAAAGAATAAGTAGAGAAAGGCACCACGATGTCGTACATCATGGTGCCTTCGTTTGTTGCCTATGCTTTTCATTGCCAATTCCGCTTCAAAATCTCACTCTTCAAATACAGCGTATCCTTCCCGGAACGCTTGATAGGATGCAGCTTCCCTGCCCTTGTCAAATAATCAATATTCTGTCTGCTGCAGCCCAGGATCTCCGCAGCTTCAGCCACATTCACGACACGATGCACAACGAAGTTCCGGAAGTCAGAAACACTCAGGGGCACCTTCTTGCCGATGCGGTACAGCGTAGCTGCGCTGACACTCAGGTTCACATCCCACTCCACGCCATGGCCTCCCGGCTGAAGATTGACCACATAAAAGTAATCCTCGTTCCGGAACAGCACCTGAAAAGACGCTGCATCTTCGTAGCGCTCTTTGATGCTACACTTCTTCACCGTACCATCCCGGAAGAACACCAGCAGCGAATAGTCATCAAGAGGGACCACATCCTCGATCAGTTTAGCAAAACGCTTCCGGATGTTGTCGGGTAATTGCATTTCTTCGATGGGCACAAGGTAGTAATCATCCTGCGCACATCGTCCCATGGAAAGCATCAGCAGGCCAAACTCATCGTACTCTTTCAGGTTGTTGTCCTTGAGCACCTGTCCAAGGTTCTGACGATCCGTAGGAACAATGCGCTGCTGCACCCACATCTTGCTCCAATAAGAGTTGATGGAAGTCTCGCCGTTCTTCACGAAAGAGGACAGGAGCAGCGGCGTTTCCCATGGATCTGCATTCTCGGGTAGCTCGATATAGAACCGCTTCTCAACCTCGTAGTAAAGCAGGTAAGCAAGATCGATCTGATCAGCAGCAGATTCATCTCGAATGGCAAAGATCTTCATACGCACACCACCTTCTCCAGATCATCTCCCAGATCTTATCTTGCAACGCCTGAGAGATGATACCGTCCAGACCGTTCAGCAAAACGG
>JAGBGV010000088.1 GCA_017935805.1 Clostridia bacterium
GGCAAAATTGTATCCGCCGTAGCTGTAGTGTATTCTGTACGCAGGGTTCAGAAGTCCGTATTCCATCAATGTACCGCTGCCTGTAACAAGAGCAACCGCTGAGTCGCCCGTCAGCTCAATAAGGGTGTAAAGGGAGTTGAGGTACATATCAATGTTGATATCGTAATATCGGCTTCCCTTCTCCGGTGTGGGGTAAAGAAGCGCGAGATCGATCGTCTGTGCGTTATCCGCCGACATTCTGTCTACCGCCACAAAGAGATCCTCGCCGTGGTAGATCATAAAGTTATCTGCAAGATAGTAATCACTCTGGCTCATACCGGAGAGAAGCAGGGGCTTGAGGATATAAGTGATTGGCTGAAGGATTATCTCCGCGCTGGTGCTTGAGATGATATACACCGCGTTTCTTCCTTCAACAGATGCGTAATATCCGCCGCCTGTGATCATCTTGTCGCCAATATAAACTGTTTCGACCCGACCGTCAGTTGTGGTAATACTGCGGGAAGCCTGTGGTGTATCAAGACCGTATTCCGCCAGCGCTGACGCATCAAGATCCTTCGCAACACGGGAATGTGCAACGGGGGTAGCGATAAGAGATGCAAAGCCCATATCGTCAAATGCAAGTCCCGCTGTGTTCTCAAGCTGGAATTTGTCGGATGCATTTCTGAATATGCGGTATTTACCGTCCTTGTTTTCTACGTTGATCTCCTGTATCTCAGAGCGAGCTATAGGCGGGATAATGTAGAAGTTCGAAAGCTTGTCGGAGATTCTCACTTCCCCGTCCATTAAGTCAAGCTCAACGATCCCGCTGTCCCCTTCACGAAGAAGCGGAGCGATAAAGAGGAAATACGCCAGAAGCAGAAGAAGTGCCAAGGCAGCGAGAACGATTATAAGTATCTTTTTCTTTTTTACCTTCATGAGTGCTTTCTCCTGATCATGATAACAGCACCGCAGATCACTACGATCACGGGAATTATAAGGGTAACAGCCAAGGTCAGCTTCTGTGCCTGCGCTGTGGTAATAACGATCTCGCTGTCATCAAAGGGCTTGTATTTCAGTGCCGCAAGAACACGCTCTCTGCCTGTTGCCTTCATAGCGGCGGCGATAATGTCCTCGTTTGCGAATGCATTGGAGTTGATATATCCGTCAGCTGCAAATGTAGGCGAGCCGATTGCCATTACATATGAGTAATAGTACTCGTTTTCGACGATTCTTGACTCTCTTGTAACAGTCATTACGTTGTACGAGCCTGTTTTCGTGGGCATTCCGTTCACCATAAGCTCGGATGTGTCCGCAGATTTAAGCACAGATGAAGCTATGCGTGTGCCGTTAAGAGTTTCGTTTGTTTCCCAAAGAAGCTCGATAGGTGCGGCCTCGCGGATGAGAGTTTTCGGGGGAGTGGAAAGTGTGTTGAGGTCTGCGTAAATTGATCCGCCCATTGTGTTGGGCTGATACTCGGTAATAATGGTATATCCGTCAACTGACATGGAGTTTCCGTGGTCGCGGACGGTGTTATTCGCCATGAAGGAGATACCCCACTCCTCAAGGAATTCGTTAAGGTTTGTGAGATTTCCCACATATTCGGGATCGCACAGCACGATAAGGCATCCGTAATTGTCAAGGAACTTGTCCAGCTTTTCGATCTCGTTTTTCGCCTTGTCCTCAGCTTCAGCACCGATAAAGTCGTACATGGGGTTGTAGATTACCATAACGCGGCAGTCGGGAGATACCTCTTCTGTTGCAAGGTCCAGAGTTTCAACCTCATATCCGTTTTCTGCAAAAACAGAAGCTATGGAAAGCGCGTTGTTAATGTCCTCGCCGTGCTCTGTTGTGAACACTACCTTGGGAGTCTCGGTCTGTGTCACCTGCATGATGCCGGAGATAAGACGCTTCTCACCATTGTATGCCCAAACGGTGGAAATATCGGTGGGCTCGTTATACATATAGAACGCATTTATGGCGAACACTCTCACCTCTCCGTTCGATTCGAGGATAACGGAGTTGGGGTCGATAACGGAAGCGGTAGTGTTATAGAACTCGCGGAAGAATTCGGGATTCTTCTCAACATTTTCGCAATGAACGTGGATGTTGGGGAACTCTTCCTCAAGCTGAAGAGCTGTAGTGTATACAAATCTGGTGAAAGCGGAGTAGTTACCTGTGAGAAGCACGTCGGGCTCGCTGGCGAAGTAGATGTTTACCTCTTCAGTGATGTCGGACATGATCTCCTTCGCTTCCTCGGAAAGGGTGAACACCTGCTCCTTTGTCATATCAACCCGCCACATATACTTGTCGCCAAGAGCTGTGAAAATAATATTGAAGATCACAACGAACGCAACAAATGCGGCTGTAAAAACTGTAGCAAGGGAGCCGTACTTGAACTTTTTGCTTTTAAGGAAATTTCGTCTCATGTCAGCCCTCCTTATGCGTATCTTCTGCCTTCATAAACGCGAACGCTGAGGAACAGGAATATCGCAGTTATGGAAATGTAGTAAACGGTTGCGGCAATATCAAACTCGCCGTAAACGAAGTTGTCAAAACGGGAGTAGATGGACACCCAGCTCAGCACCTTGCGGATGAAGTAGGAGTCGATAATATTGTTAAAAATTGAGGTTGCGGAGAGCACGAGAAGTGTGCCCATAGTGCCGATGCAAGCGGTAACGGTGCTTTCGGTCAGGGTGGAGATAAACATACCGACTGCGATAAAGCACATACCGATAAGCAGCATAGCAATGAGGCATCCCACAGCCTTGCCAACATTAGGTGTACCGTAGTTGAACAGAGGCAGATAGTAGAGGCAGCTTACAAGCACAGATCCGCCGAACATAGTGAACGCTGCAAGGAATTTTGCAAATACCATACCCGTAATGGATATAGGCGCGGTGAGGAGCAGCTGTTCTGTGCGTGCGCGTCTCTCCTCGGCAAAGCCTCTCATTGTGAGAATTGGCACGATAACCACGTATCCGAGTATCATTGTCTGGAAATATCCCGACACGTCAGAGGTCTGGGAATAGTATGTAGACATTGCGAACACAAATCCCGATACCGACAGGAATACTCCGAGGAATACATATCCGAGAGGTGTGGTGAAATAAGTGCGCATTTCCTTTTTGTATATTGCGAGCATTATTTTCTTCCCCCTTCCTCGGACTTGTCCATAATTCTGATAAATATCTCTTCAAGATTCATCTGCGCCGCTTCAAGACCGATGATAGGCTTTCCCTGCTTGCTCATTTCAAAGAACAAGGGCTTTCTGATATCCACACCCGGTGCGGCTTCGATAATGTAAGTATAGCTGTCAAGCTCGCGCTCGCCTGTTACCTCAACTCTTGTAACGCCCTGAACAGAGCGAAGAGCATTCATGACCTCGCGCTGAGGACCGCAGATCTTTGCAGTAAAGCGGCGGCTGTCCTGAACTACCTCAGCGAGGCTCTCGATCTTTTCGTCAGCCACGATCTTGCCTTCATTGATGATTACAACTCTGTCGCAAACGGACTGCACCTCGGAGAGAATGTGGGTAGAGAGGATCACGGTATGAGTCTTACCGAGATTTCTGATAAGATTGCGTATCTCAATGATCTGCTTCGGGTCAAGACCAACAGTCGGCTCGTCGAAAATGATAATAGGCGGGTTGCCTACAAGTGCCTGAGCAATGCCAACTCTCTGACGGTAGCCTTTTGAGAGATTCTTGATGAGTCTGCGTCTCACGTCCTCGATCTTTGTGACGCTTCTGACCTCTTCGAGATGCTTTTTGCGGTTCAGCGTGCATCCCTTCAGCTCGTAAACGAATTTGAGATACTCTTCTACAGTCATATCAATATACAGCGGGGGCTGCTCGGGCAAGAATCCGATGAGCTTTTTTGCCTCGTCCGGGTTCTCGAAGATGTCGATACCGCCCACTTTCACTTCACCCGATGTGGATGAAAGGTAGCCTGTGATAATATTCATGGCAGTTGACTTGCCTGCGCCGTTTGGACCGAGAAATCCGACTATCTCACCCTTGCCAACGGAAAAGCTCACGTCGTCAAGAGCATATTTTGAGCCGAAATTCTTAACAAGATTACTGATCCGGATCATAAATTTCTTTGTATCCTCCATTCGGTTTTACTCGAACTTATTTGCATAGTTACTGATTATACTATTATATCACGGAATTATAAATAAATCTTGAACAAATATATATTAGCCGCGGCTTTGTGTGATTTTTTAGTGATGCGGCAATGAAAATTCTCTTATGGCAGAATAACGATGCCCGCACCCATTGTTCCCCGTCTGCCGCCGCTTTTACGGTGAGAGAAGAACGTCTCGCTATCACAAGCGGTGCAATAAGGGGAAACTTCCACCTGCTCGGGAGAGATTCCGGCATATGAGAGTATCTCCAGATTCATTCCCGTAAGGTCCGCCATGTATTTTCCTGCCACATGGGTGGACTTGATGTGCCGTGCGGCAAACTCAGGTGAGCGTATCTCGCTGACAGAGGTGTAAAAGTCCTCGCCCACCTCGTAACAGCAGTAACCGATATGAGTACCGATCGCCACGCGAACAGTTTCACGTCTGCAGCCGAGAGAGAGCATTTTCTCCACGGTTACAGCGGCAATTCCGTTCACCGTGCCCCTCCAGCCCGCATGAGCCGCACCGATAACGGGACTTCCGTCCGCTTTTGATCCCGCAAAAAGTATAGGCACGCAGTCCGCCACGCGAACAATGGGCATTACCCCGGGGATATCCGTCACAAATCCGTCCGCATCCTCACCCATATCGAGCGAATATCCCTCTCCCGCGTTTGCTTTGTCAATTAGGCGCACATTTGCCGAGTGGATCTGGTGAGCGCATACAACAGACTCACCCCCGAGGATATCCCCACTCACAGCGCGGGCAAAAATATCGATGTTGCGACGAACGTTTTCTTCTGTGTCGCCAAGTCCGCGGGTCAGATTAAGGGATGAAAGATGAGGAATAGTGCTCACTCCACCCTCTCTGGCAGAAAAGCCGTGCATCACACCGCGAGACTCAATCAGCGAGGATCGGTAAAGTATTCCGGATTTATAAAACATAACGCCTCCAAATATAAATATACAACCAAGTTCTCAAAAATAGATTGTTTATCTTCAGCCTACATGATGCACTTTTTGGTAATCAAGATAAGATGGTATTCTCAACAGCTTAATTGACGGCTTCATTTGCCTTCCTCCGAGAGGAAGGGGGACCGTTTACGGTGGAAGGAGCCAGCGGCACTTTATAAAACACTCTGCGTATTATTCTGCACTCTCCCCCACCCACTTCGTGGGAGCCCCCTATAACGAAGTTATGGCCGGATGGGGCCTTTTGTTGACACCGATTCCTACTCATTCCACACAACAATTAAGTTGCAAATTACAGTATCACTCAGACTTTATATACAACAAAGCCGCAAGCAATTATCTCACCGCGGCTTTATTCTAATTAATTATTCACACTCAACAATGGACTCATCCCACATTTCGGGAGCCTTGAATCCGAGAAGGTTTACAACAGTTGCCGCTACATTTGAAAGACCGTATGCGCCGTCCTTCTTAACCTTGTAGGAGTCAGCGTACTTGTTGTCGTAAATGATGCAAGGAACGGGGTTGAGAGTGTGGCTGGTTTTCGCCTTCATTGTGCCGTCCTTGTTGTACTTGATGCCGCCTGTCTTCTTGTCAAGCTCAGCCATCTCGTCCGCGTTTCCGTGGTCAGCAGTGATAACAGCTACGCCGCCTACCTTGTCGATAACGGGAAGGATTCTGCCAAGCTGAAGGTCAAGTGCTTCCATGGAGCAAACAGTAGCCTCAAGGCTGCCTGTATGACCAACCATGTCACCGTTGGGGAAGTTTACTCTGATGCAGTCATACTTACCGGACTCGATAGCCTCGATGAGTCTGTCAGTGATCTCAGCACACTTCATCCAGGGTCTCTGCTCGAAAGGAACGATGTCAGAGGGGATCTCCTCGTATGTCTCGTATTCTTCGGAGAACTTTCCGCTGCGGTTACCGTTCCAGAAGTAGGTAACGTGACCGTACTTCTGTGTTTCGGAGATAGCGAACTGGCTTATCTTCATGTCAGCAAGGTACTCGCCCATTGTGTTGGTGATTTCCGGAGGAGATACGAGGTAACGGGAAGGAATGTGAAGGTCTCCGTCGTACTCGAGCATACCGGAGTAGATAACATTCGGTACGCGAACACGGTCGAACTTGTCGAAATCTGCGCCGCCTTCAAATGCCTTGGAAAT
Source organism: Clostridia bacterium (assembly GCA_017935805.1). The sequence goes on from JAGBGV010000088.1 coordinate 6,239, forward strand.
TTCAATGGCACGGTCGCCGCGGAAGTTGTAGAATACTACGCTGTCGCCGTCGTTGATAGTGCCAACAGGCTTGCCGTCTTCAGCAATTACGAAGGGCGGGAGATCCTGGTCGATAACCTTTGTTTCAGCGCGATATGTCTCAACAGCCTCGTGAGCGGACGCAAAATATCTGCCCTCGCCAAGGACGTGAGTCTTCCAACCGAGCTCAACCATTGCCCAGTTAGCCTCGTATCTGTCCATGGTGATCTGCATACGTCCACCGCCGGAGGCGATCTTTACGCTGCAGTTTTCGTCGGACAGGTCAGCAATAAATGCTTCAAAAGGATCGATGTACTCAAGAGCGGATGTTTCACCTACGTCACGGCCGTCGAGAAGAATGTGGATGCGGATGTTTTTCACTCCCTCAGCCTTTGCCTGCTTCAGCATTGCTTTGAGGTGGTCGATATGGCTGTGTACGTTACCGTCGGAGAAAAGACCGATGAA
>JAGBGV010000089.1 GCA_017935805.1 Clostridia bacterium
CCCATCAGCTTTCCTATGTGACCCATTCCGGTGAGGGCGAAGGACTGTTGTTCTAATGCCATTAAGACGGTCAAGCGCAAAATTTAGAATTTATAACCAGACATTTCTGCGCGGCTATGTATTCCGTCATCCTTTATTCAGTTGTAAATGGAGTTTGCAAAAAATCACCCGAACGAATTACGGCCCGGCATCACCACCTTTCAGAAATGGTATTAGAGAAACATCTGCTGAGGGTGCAGATGGATCTTTCGATAAAAAAAGTGAGTATCAAAACGAGACGGAGCTGTACTCCGTTCATCATTCTGATGCTCACCCTTGATTCCCATGTTCACAGATGGGAGGATACATCACTTTCGATTGTAATAGTTCAGCACACGACAGTGCTGATGATCGGTACAGCCACATATCCATACGCGACCTTTGGCTTTTCGATAACCTTGAGCACCGTTTTGCACTTGGAACACATCATGGTTTTGCCTCGATATCCGTCCTCGGCTACACGCAAGATGACCGTGTGCTTATCTTTTGGATCGCCGCTATACATCAGTGTCCTTCCGCAACCGGGGACAGGACAGCGTGCGATGGGAATGCGTTTTGATTTATCTGACATTCATTGACCTCCTTTTAATTACAATTGTTTGACAATCATATCTTCTTCTAACACTTTAATCGTACGCCAAGAAAAATTACCTGCACATTCTATGTTCCCGTTTTTAGTAGTTCCGTTTGAATAATGAATATGACCTTCAGCAAAACCATATTTACCACCAGGTTTTAAGGTTACAGAGTTAACGATTGCCCAACTTCCATTTCCCCATGAATTGCGCATGATCATGATCTTTTTATATCCCGCCTTCTTGGCAAGAGACATTATGTTATCGTATTCGTAAGATTCACTCATAATACACCTCATCTGATATCCTTAATCACCTTCAAGGCAATCCCCTGTATCGTCAGCTCCCGCGGATAGAAATCCAGCATAGTACCCGTGTATGTCTTGTTCTCCGCGTGGAGGCGTGGTTTTCCGTCCTCCCAGAAGAGGCGCTTGAGCGTGTTACCGTCCTCGGTGAGTGCTACCACCACTTCGCCGTCATTCGCCGTTTGTGCCTTCTTGACGAGGATGAGATCGCCCTTGTCGATGCCAATGTCTACCATCGAATCGCCGTATGCTTCAAGCAGGAAGCACTCGCCATCGATCCATTCTTCGGGCACGGCGAGATACCCTGTAATGTGTTCTTCCTGATCATCGGGTGTACCGCAAACGATCATCCCCACAATCGGGATACGGCAGAAATTACACCGCATCTTACGCTGCTGAGGAGACTCAAGCGTTTGCTTACCCGAGTAGGAGATTACACCGCGCTTTTCAAGCTCTAAAATATGGCGGTACGCCGTAGATTTTACCATGCTCATGTGTTCCATGATGTCTGCCAGGCTCGGAGAATCTCCGTTATTTTCTCGGGCGTACTGCTTAATAAAATCGGCAAGTTTTTGCAGTTTTTCTTCGCTCATCACTCTCATAACGACACCTCGGGCTTATTATAGAACTTGTGGTTTTATTATAACATATAATATCAAACTTGTCAATAGGATTACAGAACTTTGTGTTTCATATTGAGTAGCTTTTTCTTTGTCTCCTGCGGCGCAACTGCTGGGCAGTGAAACCCTCTCACAAACCGTCACACAGGTTGAACACGGGCGAGAAGCGGCGGAGTGTTGGCATTGCTCGTCCGAGGCAGAAAACCGCACACAGGGCGTTTAACGTGGTTACGGCGGTTGATGTGCTTCTGCAAAAGGAACGGAGCCATGTTGTATGACTCCATGTCTTTATTAAGCGGTGATCATTCAGTTTCCTCTGCTGTCAGTACCGCGATGATGATCTGCGCACCGATGGTGAAGCCTTTCACAAACACTTCGCGGTTGGTGTGGCTGTACATCTCGCTGGCTGCATCGGCGTACTTCTCGAAGATTTCTTTTTCTTCGTCGTTCAGCC
>JAGBGV010000090.1 GCA_017935805.1 Clostridia bacterium
AGAAAGCAGCCCGTTTACGGGTAGCAAGTAAAAAATGCATGACTGACAGGTCCAAAAACAGCGTACTTGTACGCAGCAAGTTTAGATAGGGCTATGCCCGAAAATGAAAAACCACCCGCTATGCGGGTGGATATTTATTGTAATTTTATGAGTTTAAGAGTGTGACTTCTTTGATTTGAATTTTTTATAAAAATATATGAGCAAGTAAACAGCGGAAAATATTGCACACATATACAATAATATGCCTAGAATGAAGAAACCAATATTTTCGACTTGCAGTTCTCGTTGTACCTCGTCAAAATTCAGAATACTGCTATCATCAGTTTTCATATCTAAAATGGTGTCAGAGTTGGGGTGTACCGTAAGGTATATTTTGGTTTGGGGTTGTAGCTTTGACAGTGATTCAACCAATTCGTCATTTATGCACATGCCATCGATAGTTAGCCGAGCATAGTCTGAAGAATATATAAAAATCTGCTTGTTTCGCTCGCCCAAATGATCTATATCATATGACTCATACATTGCCTCGATTTGTATAGCTTCACTTAATTCGATTTTTGATTGCCAATAATTCTGGCCGAAGGTGAAAATGCTTCCCAAAAACAAGCCTATTATCAGAATTAATATTGCCATATCTTTTGGGTTAGTATTTACAAATTTATTTATTAGTTCTTTTCTAACTCGCATATCAAAGTGTCTCCGATATTTTATTGTACATCGTTTTTAAGCGGTGTAGCAACCTTCAGCTTAAACCAGAAGCAGCTTCCGACTCCAACCTTGCTGTTTACACCGAATTCTGCGCGGTGCAGCAGCAGAATATTCTTGACGATGGAGAGTCCAAGTCCGGTACCCATGTCAGCTCGCTTGTGGAAATCGTGTACCTTATAGTATCTCTCCCATACAAGCGGCAACTCTTCCTCCGGGATTCCGCGGCCGGTGTCGATGACCTCAAGCAGTACTTTACGGTTGCCTTGCTCGGTGAGAAGCGTTTGACGGATGAGTACAGTTTTGTCTTCTCCTGTGTAATTGACTGCATTATTGATCAGATTGTAGAGTACCTGAAGTATCCGCGTCTCGTCAGCTTCAACATATACATCAGCCTCGCACTCAAAGGTGATCTTGTAACCGTCTCGCTCCTTCAGCTTTGCGTATCTTTCAAGGGTGGTACGGACAACCTCGGTGAAGTTGAATTTTGTGATTTTCAGTATCTGTGAGCCGCCCTGGTATTTGCTGACTTCAAGCATATCATTGACAAGAGAAGTAAGCCGTGCCGTTTCGTCAATGACTATCTGCATGTTTTCGGGTGTTGCTTCTCCCGGCAAGTCGCGCATTGCTTCTGTGTATCCCGAGATCATTGTCAGTGGAGTTCGCAGGTCGTGAGACACATTGGCGATAAGATCCTTCTGCATTGTATCAAGCTTTGACAGCTCATATGCCGCACGGTTGAGAGTTGCTGACAGATTGACGGTTTCGGTGCAGTTGCCGCCGTCAAAGTTTACGTTATAGCTTCCGAGTGCCAGCTTTGACGCCTCGTTGCTCATTTTTCGAATTGGACGGGACAGGTTTGATGAGAATATCAGCGCGAATACTACAGCAATAATTAGCAGGATAACGCTGATTATTATCAGCTGTGCACGGAGAGTATCCACGGTTGAGGATAGAGGCATTAGCTCTGAGTTGAATACAAGAAGCAGATCTTTGTCTTCTGCCCTGACAAGCTCACAGTAAATTACGTTTTCTCCGTTATCCGACTTTGGATCCTGATTGCCGAACATTGATGAAATGGAGATACGCTCCTCGTATGATCCGTGCTCTCCTGCTTCCCGATACAGCCTGTTCATAAGACTGTCGCCTCGAACGTTGTGGATGTAGCAGAAGGAATTGATGTGCTTCTCGGCAGCCACACTTGCAATCTTTCTGCCGCCCATGTCGATGATCTCGTAAGCAGTTATGCAGATACCGTATTCCTTTGCCGCATCACCTGCCACGGAGTCAAGTTCATCCTTGCTGTATCCCGTAAGGAGTGAATCGGTGACCTTTTCCGCACAGGTGTCAAGATCCCGTTGTTTAAGAAACATGTATATGTCGTCAAGCAGCACGGTCTGGAAAATCCATAGCACCGCAAGCACGATTATGCCAAACAGCGCAAAGGACAGCACCATTTTTGCCCTAAGGCTGACGGTGCGGGAGTTGTGGTCATGTTTAGATATCTGTTTCAAAGCGGTAGCCCACTCCCCTCAAGGTAACGATATACTTTGCATATTTTCCAAGGCTCTTGCGAAGCAGCTTAATGTGAGTGTCAAGAGTTCTGTCGTCTCCGAAGTAGTCATATCCCCACACCTCGCAGATGAGCTTTTCGCGAGTCAGAGCGATATTTTTATTTTTCAGCATATAGAAGAAGAGATCGTATTCCTTCGGTGTCATCTCCGCACGTTTTCCGTCAACATAAACGATCCTTGCGGTAAGATCTGCACGGAGTCCGCCGCCGGAGAGCTCAATGACCTCGTTCTGCGATTCTTCTTTATTTGGAATCGTTCGATTACTGCCGGAGTTGTAACGCTTCATTACTGCGTCAATGCGGAGCATCAGCTCTTTTGGGGAAAATGGCTTCACCACATAGTCATCGACTCCAAGCTCAAAGCCGTTGATGCGGTCGTATTCCTCGCCCCTTGCGGAGAGCATGATGATCGGAATATCGGAAAACTTGCGTATCATTCGGCATGCGGAAAATCCGTCAAGCTCCGGCATCATGATGTCGATTATCATAATGTCATATGAGTTCTTGCGGCAAAGCTCCACCGCCTCCATGCCGTCTCCTGCTTCGGTGACAGTATGTCCTTCAAAAACTGCGTATTTGGATATTAGCCGACGGATCATTTCTTCATCGTCAACCACAAGAATGTTATACATAATCTGTCTCCTTTTCTGTATGTTTAACGCAAAAGAGGGTACATAAAGTGTCCCCCTCTTGTTAATCGTTTATTTCAGAATTACTGTTCGAACTGAACGTTTTCCTTTGCGCTCTCAGGAACCTTTTCGTAGCAGGTAACCTCTACCTCAATGAGCTTGCCTTCACGTTCTACCTGGAAGGTCAGCTTGTCTCCGACTGCTGCCTTTGAAACGATAGCCTTGATCTCATCGAATGTGGAGATCGTGGCTCCATCGATAGCTACAACTCGGTCGCCCTGCTTTAGCACTTCATCATTGTAGCCCTTTTCAAGATATGTGATATAAACACCGGGCTTTACTCCGTAGAAGTAGTAGAAGCTGTTTGAGGATGTGACCTCATCAAAGCTTGCGCCGATAAATGTTTTGCCGCGCACGTATCCGTATTCCATGAGCTGTTCTGTGACACGGAGAGATTCGTTGATCGGGATAGCAAAGCCGAGACCTTCAACACCTGTGCCGCTGGACTTTGCATTGATGATGCCAACCAGCTCGCCATTCATATTGAACATACCGCCGCCCGAGTTTCCGGGGCTAACGGCTGCATTTGTCTGGATGAGACTCATTGCAACTCCGTTCACGGATATCTCACGCTCTGTTGCGCTGACAATGCCGTTTGTGACGGTGCCGCCAAGCTCGCCGAGAGGATTTCCCACAACAACCAGTTCTTCGCCTACAGCAAGATTGTCGCTGTTGCCGCAAACTGCCGCTGAGAGACCGGTTTCTTCAATTTTAATTATAGCGATGTCGGAGTCTGTGTCATATCCCACAACTGCAGCGTTGTAAACTTGTCCGTTTGTGAGGCGCACGATAATATTGTCAGCAACAGCTCCTGAGTCGCCGGTGATAACATGGGCATTTGTGATGATGTATCCGTTTTCGGAGATGATCACACCGGATCCGGCACCCTGTGTAACGTAATTGTACCAAACGCTCTGGACATTGTATTCAGTGGTGATCTCAACGACGGAATCCTTTACAAGAGCTGCAACCTGGCTGTAGTTCAGCGTCTCACCGTTTTCTCCAGCTGATGTCTGAATATTGTCTACATCACGGTAGATCACAACGGGAGAGTCAAGGCTGATCTGATCTTCGGGGGTAGATGAGCTTACAGGTGCATTGCCGTCGGTAAAATATTTATCCGCCATATATGCGCCGCCGAAGCCAAACACACCGGACAGAATGATCGTTGCACAGCAGATAAGTGCTACAGCACCGCCGGAAATACCGGATTTCTGCTTTTTCTCTTTCTTTTTCTTCTGTACGGGAGTGTATGAGATACCCTGACCGTAAGGATTCTGCTGCACGTAAGGATTGCCGTAGGGATTGCCCTGCTGATTGTAATTGTAGGGAACATATCCGTAGCCCTGGGGATTGCCTTGCGGTCTGTATCCGTAGGGATCGCCGTATGGCTGATACTGATTCTGTGCCGGCTGTGCATTATTCACGGGGGTGTCAGTTTCAGGTGCGGTGGAGACGGTTTCCTGTGCCTTGTCCTCGGCAGTATGGGGAGTTTCGGTGGGGATATTGTTGCTTATGTCATTTTCAAACTGATCGTTTTTGTTATCAAATTCGTTCATAACATTACCTTCCTTATGTATAGTTACCCTGATTGGGGATGTTTTTTGCTTTACACGCATATTATATTTCCCCAATGTGACGGATAAATGATAAAGGATGAAATGTTAGTTGAATTATCAGAATAAATATCCTGAAATCAGTTTACACTTTTGGGGGTTACTGTGACGATAAATCCGTCTGCATTGTTACCGGAGATCTCGTAGTCAAATACTGTCTCGTCAAAGGGAATGATGATCTCGGTTGTGTCTCCCTCTGTCATTGGAACATAATAAGTGATCCAGCCCTCGGTAATGTTCTTTGCGTTAACTACATTAACATCAGCAATTGTGCCGTCAGGCTTGATGTGAAGCATATCTGCGGTAGCGGTGTATTTCTTAATGTAGTCAATATATTCTTCAAAGCAAAGATCAAGGGCGTTTATCGCGTAAGCATGAGGAACACCGACGTATCTGAAGTGCCATGCCTCGTAAGCGATGTGAGTGATGTCGATCTTGTCTTCTTCATAACGGAGAATGAAGCCGTAGTCCGCGCAGTTTGCCCAGATCCATGAGCCGAATTCGTGATCAGCAACAGGAATTGATGCATAGCTGTATGTGAAGAACGAAAGATCGGCCGCAAGTCCGGTGTGGTGTTCGCTGTGACCGGGCTTCGCAACATACATTTCAGTGTATTCTTCACCGCTCTGGGCAAGATTTCTGTCCCAAATAGTCTGCTGTTCCTCAACATTGCGATAGCCGCTTGTGAGAAGGAGCCAGTCACCGCAGCCTGTAGCACGGAGGTCAGCAGTCAATTTGTCAAGCGCCGCAAACGCATCGGGTGCAAGTGCATCATCCATTGCGGAAACCTGTAAATCGCTGTTTTTGTTTGCTCTGACATTGGTGAGGAATACGCTGTTAACTCTTGCGTAGGGATGCTCATAGTTTACAAGAATAAGATTGCCCACGTCGAGCTCTGTGTTGGGCTTGTTTACCGCGAAGCCGTATGGGTTAGCTTCAGGCGCGTCAGTTTCGGGGGCATCCGTTTCTTCCGGATCATCAGTTTCGGGCGGAGTGACGATATCATCGGTGTCACCTGTGTCGATGATCTCGGGATCGTTGTCGTTCGGCTCCGGAGGATTGTCCATTATATGCTTAGCCGCAACTATAACAACTGCCGCGATGATGATAACGAAAACGATCAAGCCCCACGGAATCTTTACTCTCTTTTTCTTTTTGGGAGTTGAGTTGTTACGGGTAGGCTGATTATTCTGATAATCACGGACATATTCTCCGTCGGGCGTCATTTGGCGCTGCGGAGGTGTGTATGTGGATACCGGTGGCTGCTCCGACTGCTGAACAGGACGGGGACGGCTCACAGGCTGTGCGGGATTTTGCGATACAGGGCGGGGAGCCGTCGGTCTGACAGGTCTCGGGGAGACGGGTGCGCTTCCTTCAGGTCTGTTTGCGGCGGGTGTGCCGTTTGGTCTTGCTGCGGGAGCTGCTGTAGGTCTTGCCGCGGGGGTAGAACCTGCTGCTGTGCCGCGAAGTGCTGCCTGACGTGCTGCTTCAAGACGGCGGCGTTCCTCATTGGTGAGAGGACGTCTCTGCGTATTCGGTGTGCCTGCCGGTCGCGGTGTTCCCGGCTGTGCGGAAGGCTGTCTGTTTGCCAAATTCTGTCTTACGGGAGTGGTCTGACCCGATTGCTTCTGTTCAGTAATGTTTTCGTTATTTTGAGGAGTGTTAGTGTTGTTCAATTTTCCACCGTTCCTTTATTATGTACGACTTATTTGCTTTATGATATTATTATAGAATAATATATCGAACAAATCAATAGAACGGCGAAAATTCTAACATATTTTTAACAGTGCGACAAAAAAGCGATACCACATTTGTGATACCGCTTTGATATTTCACTTTGGAGAATTCATAGAAGATGGGTCCTCGGGCACTTGCCGAAGCGCTTACAAATTCCAGATCTTGGCATGCAAATGCATTATTCTGCGTCAAGTGCATCCTTGCGGGAGAGATTGAGTCTGCCCTTTTCGTCAGTACCGAGGAACTTAACCTTGATTCTGTCGCCAACATTGCAAACGTCCTCAACCTTTTCGGTACGCTTCTTGTCAAGCTTGGAGATGTGTACCATGCCTTCCTTCTTGGGAGCGAACTCAACGAACGCACCAATGGGAATGATTCTGGTAACAACACCTTCGTAGATCGCGCCAACTTCGGGCTCGAAGATGATACCTTCGATGATCTTCTTTGCAGCCTCGATAGAAGCCTTTTCGATACCGGAAATGAATACGGAACCGTCGTCCTCGATATCGATCTTTGCACCTGTGTCAGCTACGATGCCCTGGATAACCTTACCCTGCTTACCGATAACCTCGGAGATCTTGTCTACGGGAATCTTCATGGAGATCATCTTGGGAGCGTATTCGGAAACCTCTTCGCGAGGAGCGGGAATAGCCTTGAGGATAACCTCGTCGATGATGTAGTCACGACCCTTGTGAGTTACGGCAAGAGCTTCCTTGATGATCTCAGGTGTAAGACCGTCGATCTTAAGGTCCATCTGAATGGATGTGATACCTGCGTGAGTACCTGCTACCTTGAAGTCCATGTCGCCGTAGAAGTCTTCAAGACCCTGAATGTCGATCATGGTCATCCAACGGTCGCCTTCAGTGATAAGACCGCAGGAGATACCTGCAACGGGAGCCTTGATCGGAACACCTGCGTCCATGAGAGCGAGGGTAGAACCGCAAACGGAAGCCTGAGATGTAGAGCCGTTGGAGGAGATAACTTCGGATACGCAACGGATAGCGTAGGGGAATTCCTCAACGGAGGGAAGTACGGGAATGAGGGAGCGTTCAGCAAGTGCACCGTGACCGATCTCGCGGCGACCGGGGCTTCTTACAGCCTTAGCTTCGCCAACGGAGTAACCGGGCATATTGTAGTGGTGCATGTAACGCTTTGTTTCTTCTTCGGAGATACCGTCAAGCATCTGAACATCGGAGATAGAACCGAGAGTTGCTACTGTAAGTACCTGTGTCTGACCTCTTGTGAACATACCGGAACCGTGGTCGCGGTTGAAGAGGTGAACTTCAGCGGCGAGAGGACGGATCTGATCCATCTTTCTGCCGTCAACGCGC
>JAGBGV010000015.1 GCA_017935805.1 Clostridia bacterium
AAGCGCGCGCTTGAGGATTTCCTGCGCCCTGAGTTTATCAACCGAGTGGACGAGATCATCACATTCAATTCTCTCACACAGGAGAATTTTGTTGGCATTGCCGCGCTTATGCTCTCCGATCTTTGCGGTGCGCTGGCGAAGAAGGGCATAAACGCAACCTTTACCGATGCTGCTGCCGGATTTGTGGCTGAAAAATCGTATTCGGCAAAGTATGGCGCGAGAAATATGAGACGGTTTATTCAGACCGAGATCGAGGACAAAGTAGCTGAAAAGCTCATTGCTGCACGCGGCGTGCTTGACTATGTTGAGATCGACGCAGAAAACGGAGACATCGTTCTGAAATAACCGTTCTGCAGTAAAACAGGCAAAAATATCTTTGAGAGACAGAAGTGACTTAAATGAAATATAATAATTCATGGCATCTTCTGCAAAATGAGGACGTTCTTCGTGAGTTATCCACGGATATGTACAAGGGACTCACCACCGAAGAAGCAAAACGCAGGAGACATAGAAATGGCGAAAACTCCATTTGGCATGTAAGCCATACCTCTGCCCGTGATGTAGCTATTGCCACGCTGTTTGACCTTGCCACATTGCTTCTTGTGGTAAGTGCGGTGGCGGCGGCATTCCTCGACAAAAGCTACGAGGCAGGTGCGATCGTCGCGGTGCTTATAATAGGCGCGATCCTTCGTACCGTGGCATACATCCGTGCTGACCGCATCCTTGAGGGTGTGGCAAAGGAGAAGATACCCGTGTCCTCAGTCCTTCGGGACGGCAGGATCAAAATTCTGACTGCAGGTGAGATAGTTCTTGGGGACGTTATCTTCCTTGAGGAAGGTGACACAGTACCTTGTGACGGACGTGTTGTGTCAGGTGAAGATTCCATTGTGTCGGAGCGGGGGATAACGGAAAATAAAACTCCAGTGCACAAATTCAATACGGTAATTAAAACTGACGCCGAAAGTGGGGAAGTACCCTGCGAGTTCAGATCAAATATGCTCTTTGCGGGCTCAGTTGTGCTCTCGGGTGCTGTGCGTATCGTTGCAACTGCATGCGGCAGTGATGCGCTTGTTTCAATGAAGCATGGCGGCATAAACATTGACCCTACAGCTAAGATCCCTGTAGTTGAAAAGCTGAAAAACAGAAGCCGCAACATCAGCCTGATAATGCTCGCTTGCGTTATGGTGCTGACTGCGCTGTCGCTGTTTATAGGAGAGGGATCTTCACTGCCTGATGTGTTCCTTGGTTCAATGGCAATGGCTGCGGCTGCAATGGGCGAATTCCTCATGACCATCGGATACATAATTGTGGCGGTGGCAATTCGTGAAGCGGCGGCTGTTGAAAAGCATGACGGGCAGAAATCCCGTGCGGTGTTCAGAGATCCGTCGAAGATAGAGGACGTTGCTGACCCTGATATTATGGTGTTCTGCGGCTCGTCATTTTTTCGCTCAGGCAGGGCAGAGCTGCTTGCATACAGAAACAAATACGGCTATACCGACTGCATGGACGATCTTTATGAGGCCCGTCCACAGCCGGAGGAGTTGCTTACATATGCTCTTTCCGCATCAGCCGGAGCAACCATGGGAATGGCTGCAGGCGGTGACCGACGCCGTATGGGCGAGATGGCGAGTGTCGTTGTCCGTGCCGCTGACGCATATACGAGAAAAATCGGACATCCGCTGAAATATTCATATTCACCTATCGATCACAGCTCAAGCATCAGAGACCAGTCTGACGGACTTGACACTTCAACTGTTCTGATCGACGATGTAGTCTGGGCTGTGTCCTGCGGAGCGATCGACTCGGTTATGAAATGCTGTTCCACTTACGAATCGGAGGAGGGAACACCTCCTATTACCCGTGAGTTTGAGCAGACGGTATATACTGAAGCTGCAAAGCTTGAACTTGGCGGCGCGAGAGTTATCGCTGTTGCAAAACGCCGATCATCTTATACCAGACTTGACAAGCCGGCACTTGTTACTCAATACATGACCTTTGTGGGATTTTTCGCTGTAGCACAAGAACAGGAAAACGAAGCAGATATGAACGCCCATGATGCAGTAGAGTATCTGCGCTCAAGAGGCGTGCGGCCTATACTGTTCACGGAAACTCCCGATGCAGACTTGTACTATCTCCATCGCCTTGGACTGTTCAACAAGAAAACAAAGCAGGTCAAATACGGTGACCTTGACAGGTTCAATTATGACGCTCTTGACGAAAACGGCATGATCGTGTCATTCGCACAGCTTGAGAATGCATATTTATCTTCTGCTTACGTTAGAGCTGTGAAGATCATCAACCGCGGACTCAAAAAAGCGGCAGAATATGATTATGACGAATCGTCAAAGCCAAGGGTGTCTGTTGTTGGTATGGATGTTGGCGACAGCGGAGCACTTTCAAGAGCGAATACCGGATATGCGGTGGTGCGCTCAAAATACAGAAACGTGCCGGAATCACTGCTGAAAAACGCTGCGGCAGTTATTGACACCTCTGATAAGCGGTGTGAAAACGGGTTCGGCGGCATAATCGGTATTGTGCGTTCGGTTAAGGCGGCTTGCCGTATGCTTCGCAATATCGAATCGGCAAAAAGGTATCTCACAGTATCCCAGTGTGCAAGAATTGTGGTTATGCTTGCAGCAATTCTGTTTGGTATCCCCTTGATGAACGCCGTGTTCATATTGCTGTGGGGGCTCATATTTGACTTTACGGCAGTTCTTGTTATGGCGTTTGAACGCTCAGACGGCGGTAAGCTTGAGTCAACAAGAGCAAGATCAACATTGCTTTCCGTAATAGGCGGTATTGCTTGGGGTGCTGCTACTGCTGCTACTGTTCCGCTTGCCGATATTATCGCAAAGCTGATGAAAAACGCACTGCTTACCGACGGTCAGATGCTGTCGATAATGACGGCGTCGATTATTATTGCGGGAGTGGTCATTTCTGCTGAACTGATACGTCCGGTTAGCCTTACTGCAAGACATAAGCTGAATCTGGCGCAGTTCCTCTTTTCGTTTGTGTCGATCCTGATGGCAATGTTAATATTGTTCACAGGATTCGGTGCATCGGTAATAGGAGGAGAGAATTGCGGATGGTACGGATCGCTCGCCTTTGTTCCCGGGGCGTTGGCATTTTTGACCCTTGAAATCGGCAAACTTTTGTTCAAAAAAAAGCAAAAATGAAATAATCAGACAAGTAAATATTTATAAAAAAAGAACGCACTTGAAAACGATTCATCGAAATGACAATTTATCTAAAAAATTCGAAAAGAATTCGTGTTTTTGTGCCTCTTTTTTTTATTATCTATTGTAATTTTCGTTAATTTGTTATATAATAATTAGGAATAATATAATACCATCACTATGTTGTGGCATTATATTAAAGGCAAGTGAAAGGAATGATAAACAATGGCAGAAAACAACGAGTGCACTCATGACTGTTCTACCTGCAGTGCCAACTGTTCTTCAAGAGCACCGCAGCATGATGCACCTCACAAAGACTCACACATCAAGCACGTTATCGGCGTTGTGTCCGGTAAAGGTGGCGTCGGAAAATCAATAGTAACATCAATGCTTTCTGTAGTAATGCAGAGACGGGATTATAAATGTGCAATTCTTGATGCGGACATCACAGGTCCGTCAATTCCCAAGGCTTTTGCGACAAAGGGCGATATTCTTTCAACAGGCGACGGCCTCATTCCCCTTTCCACAAAGACAGGCATCAAGATGATCTCCGTTAACCTTCTCCTTGAAGAAGAAACACGTCCTGTAGTGTGGCGCGGTCCTGTTATTGCAGGTACTGTAAAGCAGTTCTGGACAGATGTTGTCTGGGGAGACGTTGACTATATGTTCATCGACTGCCCTCCGGGAACAGGCGACGTACCTCTTACGGTGTTCCAGTCAATTAAGCTGGACGGTATCATCATCGTTACAACTCCTCAGGATCTTGTATCAATGATCGTCGGCAAGGCTGTTAACATGGCGGCTATGATGAACATTCCCGTAATCGGTCTTGTTGAGAACATGTCCTATGTGAAGTGTCCTGATTGCGGTCGTGAGCTTCACGTATTCGGCAAGTCCAAGGCTGAAGAAGTATGTGCACAGTACAATATCCCCCTCATCGGCAGAATGCCCATTGATGAGAAGCTGGCATCTCTTATTGATCACGGCGTAATCGAACTTATGGATAACGATTACCTTGAAGGCACGGCAGATGCTGTAGAAAAATTTTGTGAAAAATAATAAATAATATATACTCAGGAGGAATCTCTATGAAAAAACCTATGACAACAGTTCCTTTTAAGGGTACACCCGAGCAGCAGGCAAAGCTTGACGCTGTAATCGCTGCTAACAAGGACAAGCCGGGCGCTCTTATGCCGATTCTTCAGCAGGCACAGGATATCTACGGATACCTTCCCTCTGAAGTTCAGCACTACATAGCAGGTGCGCTTGACATTCCGTTCTCTGAAGTGTACGGTGTTGTAACATTCTACGCACAGTTCCTTCTTAACCCGAAGGGTGAGCACCCCGTTGCAGTATGTCTCGGTACAGCTTGCTACGTTAAGGGCTCCGGTCTCCTTATGTATAAGCTGGAAACTCTTCTCGGAATCAAGAACGGCGGTATTACAGAAGACCTTAAGTTCAGCCTTGAAGCTACTCGCTGCATCGGTGCTTGCGGTCTTGCTCCTGTTCTTACCATCGGTGAGGACGTTTACGGAAGACTTGAGCCTAACATGCTTGAGGGCATCCTTGCAAAGTACAAGAACTGAGTTACCTTACAGCACACAATCAAATTTGTGAATTAACTGCTTAAGCAGAGGTAGTAAATATGAAAATCAGTGAAATCAGAGATCTACTTGGAGCAGAACTGCTGTGCGGCGAGGATTGTCTCGATCACGAGGTATATTCAGCTTGCTGCAGCGATATGATGAGTGACGTTCTTGCATTCGTAAAAGATCAGGGCGCGCTCCTTACAGGACTTGTGAACTCACAGGTTATTCGCACTGCAAACATGATGGACATAGTATGCGTCATTTTTGTCAGAAACAAAGTTCCGACGGAAGAGATGATTGAGCTTGCTCGCGAATGCGGTATCGTAGTAATGCGTTCCGCTTGCCGTGCATATGAGGGATGCGGTATTCTCTATTCCGAAGGACTTGGCAGAGGTGCAGCTGATGTCTGAGACAATTAAATTTCACTTTGATGTAGACGGACAGGACTTTTCATCTGCCGGTGAAGCATCTGTCGTAGTAAAGAAAAAGTTGCGTCAGCTCGGATTCCCTCCGGACGTGATACGCAAAGTGTCTATCGCTATGTATGAGGGCGAGATCAACATGGTCATTCATGCGAACGGTGGAACTGCAGACGTTGAAGTTGACGATGACTGCGTTACTATAGTGCTTACCGACAACGGACCGGGTATTCCTGATCTTAATCTTGCGATGCAGGAGGGATACTCCACTGCGCGCGAGAATATCAGAGCTCTTGGTTTCGGAGCCGGCATGGGACTTCCGAACATGAAAAAGTACTCCGACTACATGGACATTGAGACCGAGATCGGCGTTGGAACAAAGATCACCATGAAGGTCAACCTGTAATCCCTCAGCCTTATGCAAAGAGCTAAGAAAGGCATGCAACAGCTATGAAAAGATATAAGCATTCGGTTTCCCTGGATGTTAGCAAATGTAAGGGGTGTACCACTTGTCTCAAGCGGTGCCCGACAGAGGCTATCCGCATCAGAGACGGCCGCGCAGTCATAAGCTCTGACAGATGCATTGATTGCGGCGAATGTATTAAGGTGTGCCCGTACAAGGCTAAAAAAGCAACGCATGACGAGTTGTCATGTATTCACAACTACAAATACAAGGTAGCGCTTCCTGCACCGTCCCTTTACGGTCAGTTCGATAATATGGACAATATCGGCTATATTATTCGCGGACTGCTTGACCTCGGATTTGACGACGTGTTCGAGGTTGCCTGCGCTGCCGAGCTCGTTACTGCATACACAAGACTGTATGTAAAACGAAAAGACGTAAAAAAACCGGTTATCAGCTCAGCTTGTCCCGCTATCTCGAGAATGATCAGCATGAACTATCCAATGCTTTGTGAGAACATCATGCCGATACTGCCTCCTATAGATATTGCGGCGCATCTCGCAAGAGAGAAGGCAAAGGCTGAACATCCGGAGCTGACGGATGACGACATCGGGATCATCTTTATCTCCCCATGTCCCGCTAAGGTCAGCTACATAAAGAACGATTTCGCAGGTGAGAGAAACTACATTGACGCGACGATCTCTGTTCGAGATGTGTATTTTGCTCTCCTTGACGTAATGAAGAAGCGCGAAAACGAGCCCGATGAGATGACCGAGTCCGGCATGGTCGGTATCGGTTGGGCAATCACCGGAGGAGAATCAAGCGCGATCTTCAACGAACGGTATCTGGCGGCGGACGGTATTGAAAACTGCATCCGCGTGCTTGACCAGATCGACAACGAGGACATAACAAGCCTCGACTTTGTTGAACTGAATGCCTGCAACGGCGGTTGTGTTGGCGGTGCTATGGCGGTGGCAAACCCCTATATTGCACAGGCGAGACTGCAGACTCTTAAAAGATATCTGCCGGTTTCTCCAACAGACCTGCGAGCGAATGGATACCGGACGAATTCTTCAACGAAAATATTGTGGAATACAATCCTTATAACCTGCTTTCAGATGACCGTAAGGTTGCCCGTCGAATGATGAGCGAGATCGAAGCGATTACTGAAACACTCCCGAAGATAGACTGCGGATCCTGCGGTGCCCCCACTTGCATGGCATTTGCGGAGGATATCGTAAAGGGCGAGACTACTGCTGACGAGTGTACGGTTATTTTGAAGATGCTGTTCCACGATCAGCTTGAAAAGTATAAAGACAAATCCATTTTTGACAAGCTCACTCCTATCAGCAAGCCTGAAACAGGAGACGGAGGTGAAGACAGATGACCCTCACAGAACTTATAAATAAGCTTGAGCTTAAAACAGTCGCCGGAAATGCGACTGAAGACAGCTTCGACGGCGTGTATGCGGGAGATTTTCTCAGCCGCGCAATGAGCCATGTGGAAGCGGGAAATCTGTGGATCACCATTATGTCAAACGCAAACGTAATTGCAGTTGCAAGTCTTACGGAATGTGCCGCTGTGATCCTTGCGGAGGATGTTGAGCTTCTTCCCGATGCACTTGAGGCTGCAGAGACAAACGGGATACTGATCCTGTCCTCCCCCCTTACAGTGTATGAGCTTTGCGTGAAGATAGGTGAAGCAACGCATGCATGATTATTTCTGCGATCTTCACATCCATTCGTGCCTGTCTCCTTGCGGAGATGATGACATGACCCCTGCGAATATTGCAGGTATGGGCATCATCAACGGACTTGGGATCATGGCGCTGACTGACCATAACACCTCGAAAAATTGCCCTGCATTCTTCGAAGCGGCAAAGGCACATGGGCTGATCCCCGTTGCCGGAATGGAACTGACTACGTCGGAGGATATCCACATGGTCTGCCTGTTCAGAACGCTTGAGGATGCAATGGAATTTGACAGGTTCGTTGAGTCGAGACGGATCGAGTTCCCGAACGATCCTGATATTTTCGGCCACCAGTACATAATGGACGAGGCTGATAATATCCTGGGCGAGGAACCGGATCTGCTCATCAACGCGGCAGACATCTCCCTGGAGGAAGCGTTTGAGGAAGTTATTAAGCGCGGCGGTGTTGCTTATCCTGCTCATATAGACAGACAGTCGAACGGGATCATCGCAGTGTTGGGTACTTTCCCGCCGGAGCCTCATTTTACGGCATATGAGCTGAATGACGGTAACTCGGACGGGGAATACAGAGAAAGATTTCCGATGATAAAGCCGCTTTCCCGTGCGGTGTCATCAGATGCTCACTATTTGTGGGACATCTCGGAGGCGAAATTCTCTCTGAAGCTTGATGACGAGCCGTACTCTTCTCAAAAGGTTAGAGACAGTCTGATAGACTACCTGCTCGGAAAGGATAAAGGTAATCACAATGGATGAGCTGTCATTATACGTTCTTGACATTACAATGAATTCGGTCAGAGCAGGTGCAAGTGAGATCTCTATCACACTCCGTGAG
>JAGBGV010000091.1 GCA_017935805.1 Clostridia bacterium
CTCCAGCAGTTCAGAATCGCTTCTTACAACAGCTGGCTCATGGGTGACTGGTACAACTACAGCTGGAACTACACAGATGTAATTGAAGCAGCATTCACAACTGGTACAGTATACCAGATCAAGTCTTATGACGAAGAACTCAAGGCATACAATGTTCAGGTTCTCTCCTCTATGACTGACAACGAATACGACTATACTAAGGGTGGCGTATGGACAGAGCTCTACTACGGTCACGCTGGTATCAACTGGATGGCTAAGGGTGACGAAAA
The DNA here is from genome assembly GCA_017935805.1 of Clostridia bacterium. The sequence goes on from JAGBGV010000091.1 coordinate 270, forward strand.
CGACGGTTACCTCGCTAATGCTCGTGCTAATGCTTCTACACCTGCTCAGAACGGCGGTAAGGACTACGACATTACTCAGCCTCACCACAACTACTTCAGAAAGATGACTGACAACGACCAGTACGTATTCATCTATGATGTAAACAAGTCCGGTACAGTTGCTCCTATCGTTACATACACCGGTAAGGTAACAGATCCTAACTGGTTTGCTAAGGGTTGGAGAGTAAACGGCGACGTTGATGGCACATATGTAATGGTTATCGACGGCGAATACAAGGATGATACTAAGGCTGAAATCCGCGGCTTCGGCGGCGCAGTTGACCAGGGCATCGGCGTTGTTCTCTTCCTTGAATACGGCACCAAGGCTGCATTCGATGCAGAAAACGGCAGAGACTACCTCGTAGGCTCCACTGTATACACAGTACATGCAATGGACCTCGTAACAGGTAAGGCTACAGAAGTTGTTGCTTACAACGGCGCTCTCAGATCTCCCACAATCACATGGACTGACTCCGGTAAGAACGAACTCGAAGGCTCCAGCGGCAGCTACGTTGAATGGGAACTCGGTACAGAATACGCTATTCTCTACAACGAAGACGGCACACGTCACACATCTCCCACATCCCTCTGGGACTACAACGAAGGTTACAACTTCACATGGGAAGATCCCATCGTTTCTACTGAAAACGGTATCTTCTGGGCTAAGGAAGGCTCCATGGTTGACGGTTATGTTGATAACACAGCTGTTCACTACTTCTACGTTTCCAACACTAAGGGTTACCTCTACAAGACTGTTAACGGCGTAATCGTTAACGACGAGCCTCTCACAGCTGCTGAAGCTGGTGAACTCCTCGGCAACATCTGCGCTAAGGATGCTTCCATCGCTACAGCTGACTTCGTAGGCGAAACAGGTTACGTTGTTGCTCGTAAGGATGGCACATACTCCAACGAGTACCAGATGCTCGGTAACGGCTTCGGCGGTTCCTATGAAGACGCTATCGGCTTCAACCAGTACGCTATCAACATGCGTATGTCTTACAACGCATTCGGCGTATGCTACATCGGTCTCTCTCCCTATACTCTTCCCAGAGAAAACGGCAGAGTAGTTCGTCTCTACGCTCTCCGTGATGCTGAAAAGGGCAGAGTAGAAGTAATGCTCGTTGGCGCTAACAAGGGTAACAAGGTTAACTCCACTGACCCCTTCGGTAACTACATGGCTAACGGCGACACAAAGTGGGGCTCTGATGGTGATTGCGGTGAGAACGCTATGGAGTGGTTCTCCGATACTGCTGACAACCAGCTCTACAAGTACAGCCTTATCTACAACTGCGATAGATCCAACACAACTCTCAACAAGGGTAAGGACCTCTCCTACTGTCTCGTATACATCTATGACGACAATAGCGCAGAACTCCAGCCTCAGTCTATCGAAGATTTCGCTGATTGGGCTATCAACGACTAATTCATCTTTAATGTGACCTTATAACATTAAGATAAAAAGAACCTCGGGTAAAACCGGGGTTCTTTTGTGTGTAATAAGCCTTCCACGTTGGAGGAAGGTGGCACGAAGTGACGCATGAGGCGGATATTTACTACTCATCCACCGCTGTACTTACAGGTAAGCACAGCGGTCCCCCTTCTCTCACAAGAGAAGGCACATTGAACTGCTCACAACATGCTGTGTCGGTTTTTGATAAGAAAAAAGGGTGGGATACTTTGCACTAATGCATCGTATTCCACCGATTTTTTTATTCGTTTATGGTTCGCAGCTCGTCGAACATTCTTACGTCCGTGCGGATGATTGTGATAGGTGATACTGAAAGATATCCGTGCAGGGCGGCGTTGGTGTCGATCTCGTAATCGTGATCTTCCTCGTATGCGCTGTAGCCGTATGCCATCACAAGCCTTTCGGGATCGCTTTCCGCCGGGTGAAACTCGTCAGAGTAGTAAGGTCCGCCCTGTCGGGTGATTCGGATGCCCTTGATCTCGCCGTCAGGGATGTTTACGTTGTAAAGCCCATGGCGACCGAGCAGATCGTGCTTTTTGAAGAAATCGTAGACCAAGTCAAGCTTGTCGACTGCCTCACCGTAACCCTCGGGAGAGGTGGAGACCGCAATTCCGTTGACACCGAGACGGTATCCCTCGAACACAGCCGCCGCAGTACCGGAGTACATGATGTCGCTGCCGATGTTCAGACCGCGGTTGATGCCTGAGATGATGAGATCGAACTCTTTCTTCATTCCGAGCAGCGCATATCGAACGCAGTCCGCCGGAGTGGAGTCAACAGAGTACACGGAGATGTCATCCTCGAGCTGCACCTGTGTTACCTCAAAGGGCTTGTGAAACTCGATTCCGTGGCTCTTTCCGCTTTGCTCATATTTCGGAACGACTGCTGTTACCTCACCAAGCTTTTTGCACCACTTGATCAGCGGAACAAGACCTGCGGCGTGAAGTCCGTCGTCATTTGTGATAAGTATTCTCATAACCAACCCTCGTGCGTCTCCTTGTAATTGCCGATAAGCGCATCAGCGTCGGCCACAAGGGACGAAATTTCCTTTTTGTTATATACAGTAGCACCGCAGGAGCAATCGTGACCGCCGCCGCGATATTTTTCGGCAACAGTGTTGACCGGGCAGAATCTGGAACGGAGACGAACGCGGATGCTCTTTTCTTTCTCGTCATCAATGAATGCGATCCAACACAGGCATCCCTTTATTGAGTCCATGAATGACACACAGGTGCAAGCCTCCTCGAAGGTCAGACCGAATTTCGCCTGCGCCTTAAGATCAATATAAACATAAGCCACACCGTTTTCGGTGATCTTCATCTTGTCGTAAACGTATGACTTGAACTTGAGGCTCTCGAAATCCGTCAGATAAAGGTGAGCGTAAAGAGTGTCCGTGTCGATTCCTTGGTCCAGAAGAACTGCGGCACAGCGCAAGGTGTCACCTGTTACCGAGCGGAAGCGGAATCTACTGCTGTCAGTTACCATGCCTGTGTAGATGTAGGTTGCCGCCTCGGGGCTGATCTTCAACTCATCCTTGAAGGTGATGTAGAACTCCGCAACCATTTCGCAGGCAGAGGAGCGCTCTTCTTCGACCCAGGTGTAGTCACCGTACTGTGTCTGCTCATTCTCAATGTGGTGGTCGATCTTTACGATCTCGCGGCACAGCTTGTATTTCTGATTGGAAATGCGCTTTTCCGTCGCCGTGTCAATGACGATTGCAAGAGCGTTGCAGTACAGCTCGTCAGCCACGGGATCGTCCTCACCTCCGAGAAAACCGAGATAATCCGAGAGGTCGTCATCAATTATGTAAACTTCCTTCTCGGGGTATGTGAGGCGGATGATCTCCTTGAGCCCCTTTGTTGCACCAACGCAGTCCCCGTCATTTCTCATATGTCGGAACAGCATAATGCGGTCGTATTCCTTTATCTTTTGGAGAATTTTCTCCATTTTATCTCTGTTCATCTTACTCCTCCAATAGTCCTTCAAGCTCGGAAAGAAGCTCCATTGCCTCAGCGCGGTCCTTCAGCGTAGCGCCACTGGCCTTTGCGTGACCTCCGCCGCCGTGCTTGACCGCGATCGGGTTGATGTTGTACTTGCTTGAACGGATCTCGCACAGCACGCCCTCTTCCGTTTCGGTGAAGTTTACCCAAATATCCACGCCGCGAATGTCGCCCATTGTGTTGACCATGCCGCGGGAAATGGAGAACGTATCAGCACCCGCTGCCGCCGCTTCTTCGAGGGTAGTGTAGATGTATGCCACGTTCTTTGAGGTGAACTGAATCTTCAAAATAAACTCTGCGCGGAGCTTAATACGGCTGTAATCGTCGGCGTAGAGATTGCGGTAGATGTCATTGGTCTCGAACTCATGCTCCATCAAAAATGACGCGATACGGAAGGTTTGCGCAGAGGTTGAATCATAGCGGAAGCGTCCCGAATCGGTTATCATACCTGTGTAGAGAGATTTTGCCGCAAGGGGAGTGAGAGTCAGGTGACATCTCTTTGCGAAATCAGCCACGAGACCGCAGCAGCTTTCGTATGAGGTGTCAGTCAGTTCCACGTCCGCGATTTTTTCGCAGAAGATGTGGTGGTCCATTCGAACTGTGCGTGCGGCTGTGGTGTAGCGGTCATCGCTGATGAGAGATTTTGCCGATGTGTCAAGGATCACCGCAAGTGCGCCGTTGTAGGCTTCGTCGGGGATCTCATCCATTGTGGAATCAGCCATAAAAGCGTACCGCTTGGCGTCGTCTCCCACAGCATATACTTCCTTTTCAGGGAAATTCTCCTTCAGAATGTGCTTGAGTCCGATCTGACTGCCCGGCGCATCTCCATCGGGATTTGAGTGTCGGTGTATGATTATTCTGTTGTGGGCAAGTATTTCCTGTAATACGCTTTCAAACATTATTATATATCCTCGTTTTTATATTATTATCACTTTTATTTCGTTGCGGGTTCAACTCAATTGCCACTGCGCGTGGAGCGTTGTGGGATGCTTCTCTTTACCCTTTAACCGAACTTGCGCGTTCAACCCATTTTTTGCACTACGCGTGGGAGGGCGCACCCGGGCAGGGTATTTAGAGAACAAAAACCGTATATATAGTTAACCCTGCCCACGAGGACTGCGTCCTCGGTTAGATAACTTAGAGTCCTTGTGAAACCAGGCACTTAAGGATAGGGGAAAGTCACTTCGTTCTATTTCCCCTCCTTAAGAATCCACCCCTTTGCACTAACTTTAGTTAATACTTTCCCGAACTCATACCACTTGTGGCAATCGTTCCCCGTGGCGTCAGCCCGAAACTTTAACCCGCCAACTCTCTTGGTGTAGAAAAGCTGACTTCAACGATAAAACCATGTCAATCGAACTTCACGAACAAGTTCAAGGTTAGGCTGAATTGGTGTGCGGACAAGGGATGACTTATGGGTGTAGTTATCTAAAATCCAAAATCGCACAAAAACAAGAGAGGTTTCCAAAGGGGAGAACAGTGAACGAAGTGAACTCTTCTTCCCTTGGTGCCGGGTGATTCTTAAGAGGTGCCGGCATGGGTACCTCTTAAGTTCTCCACGAAAGTGGAGACTTTTCCCACACTAAAAATCAATCAAAATACCCTTTGTACTCCACTCTATGCTCGCTTTCCGGGAACATATACTTGTGCAGATCAATGAAGTAGTCGTCAGTCATGCTTGCGATGAAGTCCACAACAAGCTGATTGGGCTCGGTGGATTCGTAGGGGGTACTCCGCTTGTAGTAGGACTTGTTCACATAGTCGATGTGATGAGTGAAAATTGGTGAGTACTTCTTCTCGCCTCGAACATCGTCAAGGAGCTGACCGTATATCTCCGCCATCATTGGCTTTGCGGTAACGTCCAGCTTTGCACGGGTGGCGGCAGACTCGTAGATCATGGAGTAGTTTGCACGCTTTGACTCCTGCAGCGCCTTGAAATGCCTCTTGTCAAGCTTGATGTAAGGCTTGCCGTAGCTATTTTCAATGATATTGACAACGAGATTGTTGATTATTTCCGCGTTGATAGAACCGATGTCCTCATTCACGAATGCGCTTTCCTCTACCATACCGTAGCGGGCGGCATCCTGTCTGTCCTTACCGAGATATGCGATTATATCTGATATGCGAACTACCGCACCCTCGAGAGTGGAGGGGAGCAGTCTGTTGGCATTGAGCCGACTTTCGTAGCAGGACTCGATTATCTTGTCAAACTCTTCGAAAGATTCAAGCGGCTGTGGGTAATATTCCTCAAGCTCGATCTCTCCGTTGTGGCTGGCAATTCCGTTCAGTGTCTGCAGGCTGATGTTGTATGGGAAAATCTTATCAAGCACTCTCACGGAGTGAATGTTGTGACTGAAATGTCTGCCTGTATTCTTGTGGTACAGCTCATCGAGATACCACTCACCTGTGTGAGCAAAGGGCGGGTGTCCGATGTCGTGACCGAGAGCGATGGCTTCGATAAGATCAAGATTCAAGTTCAGCGCGCTGCCTATGGTGCGGGAAATACGGGACACAAGCTGCACATGGAGACTGCGGCGGGTGATGTCATCATTCTTGATCAGCGAAAACACCTGCGTCTTGTCAGTGTAGCGGTTGTAATATGGACAGTGCATTATTTTATCTATATCGTGAACAAAAGGGGGACGCCAAATTGACGGCTTGTCAGTTGCGATGGCTGTGCGGCGAATAACACGGTCATTGTCAAACCCAGTTTTCGCAAACGTGCCGTACTTTCTCTCGTCCTCTATTTGCTTTGTAAGTTCCGCTGACAATACTTTGTATTTCGGCATAGCTCCACCTCCTTTTTGCAGTGTACTTATTATTATATAATATTATGTAGCAAGTTGCAAACGGTATTTTGTAAATTGTTTGATTTTTGACGGGGAATTATTACCCCACAGGACAGATATTGCTATTCTTGCGCAAAAAACGGAAAATTGTTGGGGAAATTCATTGACTATCCCCCGGTTTTGTTATATAATTACAATTGTACAGAGGCGGATTATCCCCTCGATTATTATTTTGGAGGCTTATTATGAAGAGAATAATTGCGTTGATTCTTGCTCTTGTTATGGCAACGTTTACTTTTGTTGCCTGCGGAAATAACAACGGCGGCACAGAAACAAATGCACCCGAAACAAATGCACCCGAAACAAATGCGCCTGAAACGAACGCACCTGCTACTGATGCGCCCGAGACAGACGCTCCCGTATCCCAGGTAAGCACTACATATGACCGAGTTATCCTTATAGGTGTAGACGGCGGCGGTGCGTTTTTTGCCGATACAGACACACCCAACATGGATAAGATATTCGCGGACGGTGCTGTTACATACACATGCCAGTCTGCTACTCCTTCCATCAGTGCCCAGTGCTGGGGCTCCATGCTTCACGGCGTAACTCCCGATCTTCACAGACTGACAAACTCCATAGTTGACGTTACTCATTACGATCCCGAGTCTATCTTCCCCAGCGTGTTCAGACTTATTCGTGAGAACGATGCAGAAGCAACTCTTGCGTCTTTCAGTACATGGAATCCCATCAACCACGGTATCATTGAGGAAGGCCTCGGCGTTCACAAGGATACAGCAGACAATGACGAGATTCTCACAGAAAAGATCCTTGCTTATCTTGACGAAAACGATCCCAAGATGCTCTTTATTCAGTTCGATGACTGCGACGGCGCAGGTCACGGAAGCGGATACGGCAGTGAGGGCCACCTCGCACAGGTTACCACAACTGACGGATATATCGGTCAGATCTATGACAAGTACGTGGAAAAGGGATACATCGAAAACACACTCTTCATCGTAACAGCTGACCACGGCGGAACAGAGGGCGGCTCTCACGGCGGTGACGACGCTCCCACGATGAATATTATCTTCGCAGCAGCCGGTCATACCGTTATGAATAGCGACAAGATCACATCTGTTGATGATCTCGGCCTTGAAACAGATATGCAGATCCGTGACATCGCATCTGTAGTTCTCTACGCATTCGGAATCCAGCAGCCCGACACATATACAGCGATTGTGCCTTCCGGTGTGTTTGAGGGTTATGTTCCTGTTGAAAAGCGCCCCGTTTATTCTATCGAATTCGAATATGCTTACCGCACAAAGGAAAGCACACCCACACCTGCTGCTGACAGCGGCAACTATATTACCGATGTACTTGCAGACTACGAATTAGCTTACTATCTCCCCCTTGACGGTGACAGTAAGGACGCATTCGGAGGTGAAACAGAGGAAACAGGCAAGCTTTACTTTGTAGACGGTTACTACGGCCAGGGATGTATGTTTGATGACGGCTGTATCACTCTTTGGGACTACGTTCCCGGAACAGAAAGCTACTCCATCTCCTTCTGGATGAAGGTTCCCAGCATGGTTTCCGGCGACCCCGCCATCATTTCCAATAAGAACTGGTCGAGCGGTAATAACCCCGGCTTCATTTTCTCCCTCCGTACATCCGACACTACATTTAATGTTGGTAACGGTTCGGACAGAATGGACTTCGAAAACGCACTTCCTCTTGACTTTGTAGGCGGATGGATGCACGTTCGCCTCGTTGTTGACCGTCAGGCAGGTACTGTAGGCGTGGCATATGACTTTGGTGATATTAAGACTACAGAAATTCCCGAATCTCTCAAGAATCATCCCTTCAATGCGGGTCTTCTCAACATTGGACAGGACTCCACAAAGAAGTACCAGGGACTTCCTGCAGTGCTTGACGATATTGTTATCGTTCAGGGTGCACTTACCAAGCGCGACCTCATGGCTCTGGCTGAATACTACGGCGTAGAAAAGTAAGCAAACAAATCACATCAAAGGAACTCGATATCGGGTTCCTTTTTTTGATGTCACATTGCACAATAGGCATGCGAGCGTTTTGGATGATCCCACAAAATTGGTATCAAGGCGGATTTTCTGTATTGCATTTGCTCATGCAGGGTGGTATACTTTGGGTAAGTCAAAAAAGCAAACAAGGAGACAAATTATGAAGAAGATAATTGCACTTATTCTCGTTCTCTCAATGTGCTTCGGTATGGTGATCTCCGCCACTGCCGCAAGCCCGTTTTTGAAGAGATTTACTCTCGCTAAGCTCATCCGCACAATGCTTGCACAGGATAACGCGGCGGAAGCGGAGCCTGAAGAGGGTGTAGCTAAGCCCGTAGGCCTTGATACAACACGTGATAAGGCAACTGTTTACGATCGCGTTGTTATCATCGGTATCGACGGCGCAGGCTCATTTATCAGAAAAGCCAATATGCCCGAGTTTGATAAGATTTTCGAGGACGGCGCTATCATTTACCGTGCATCAGCGACGGCTCCCATTAATCATGCCGAG
>JAGBGV010000092.1 GCA_017935805.1 Clostridia bacterium
ACTATAGAAAAAATCGCGTATACTATTATTCTTTTTGTATTTTGAGCCTTTGAGATCTTTTTAGCAACCAAAAGATATATAGCGTAAATCAAATCTAGCACAAGTCCGAGTAATATCCCGAAGGCGATTTCTTCGGTCGACTCCCCTTGTGCAGTTCTAAATACTCTACATAAAACCACGGATAAAAATGGGATTATGATGAACATTAAGTATTTCAAAACATTCATAATTTTTGTTTTCATAAGAACTCTCCTTAATAAAATTAAGTTTTTCTCAAGATCTTTTAATTTCTTCTTTAACTCAACTTACTTACCGACGCAGAAGCGCGCAAAGATCTCGCTGACGATCCGTTCTTCGATTCCGCGGCCGTCGGTTTCGTTGAGCGCTGACATGGCTTCCTCTGCCAAAGTGCAAACGCAGTCGATAGGATCGCCGTTTTCTATTGCCGCTACCGCTTTTCTCAGGGAAACTGCGGCGTGCTCAAGCTGCTCCCGCTGTCTTATATCCCAGATAACTGCCTCATGGCGCAGGTCAATCTTGTCGCTGCCGAAGATTTTGCTGACCGCGGCTTCAAGCTCGTGCCCGTCAGAGGAATTCTCACCTGCTGAAGTGCGGATGACTGTGGTACATACGTTGCTTATCGCGGCAATATCTGCGTCAGTCAGTCGGGTGTTCAGATCTGACTTGTTGATAACTCCGATCTTCGGTGCGGTGATGCTGCCGAGCCTGTCAATCAGATCACGGTCCTCGTCAGACAGATCCTCACTGCCGTCGAAAACTGCAATTATTAGCTCACCTTGCTCAATCTCCTTTGCCGCACGGTCGATACCCAGCTTTTCCACAGTATCATCGGACTCGTGGATGCCTGCCGTATCGGAAAGTCGCAGGGTAACGCCGCCAAAAGATACTGTTTCGCGGAGAATATCGCGGGTAGTTCCTGCAACTCCTGTGACAATCGCGGATTCTTCGCCTGTCATAAGGTTGAAAAGTGAGCTTTTGCCCACGTTGGGACGGCCGCAGATCACGCAACGGACACCTTCGGAGATAGCTTTTCCCACCTTGTAAGTGCCAAGGAGAGATTCAACTCGGTGAAGGGATCTCGCAAGTGTGCCGCTGATCTCACGCTCGCCCTCGTCGCCAACGTCCTCTTCGGGATAGTCGATCGCGGCATAAAGGGCAGTCATCACGGTGAGCATATCCTCGGAGATCTCGCCGATCGCACGGGTTACGTTACCACGGACAGCGCCGCCGGAGAGCTGCATTCGCTCTTTTGTGTCCGCGTCGATGAGCAAACCAACCGCCTCCGCCTCTGTGAGAGACATTTTTCCGTTGATGAATGAACGACGGGTGAACTCTCCCGGACCTGCGGCAGATGCGCCGTGAGCCAAAGCGGAAAGGTAGACCTCCTGTGTCACAGCAACGCCGCCGTGGCAGGAAATTTCCGCAGAGTCTTCACCTGTGAATGATGCAGGCGCGCGGAAAACAGTCACCATGCCCTCGTCACAGACCTCGCCTGATGAGTCAAGGATCGAGCCAAAAACCGCCCGACGGCTTTCAATCTCAGAAAGCTTCTTACCGGAGCGCGGCAGAAACATTGCTTCCGCTACTTTTATGGCGTCGGGTCCCGATATTCTGATTACAGCGATGCCGCCCCGACCTCTCGGAGTTGACACCGCTGCTATTGTTGTGCCTATTCTGTTCTGCATATGCTTTCCTTTCGGAAAATTGATGTAATTACAAATAATAGATAAATAAGAGGATAATTTAACGTTTTGTATGAGTTTTTGTATAAAAAGTTAACATAAAGAGAACCGGGCTTTGGTATTCTTCGTTTCAATCAGCTGACATAAAATTGTATATTCACCCGTCTCCTCATCCACCACTGCACTTACAAGTAAGTGCCGCGGTCCCCCTTCTCCAACGCATTTCAAGAAATGCTGGAGAAGGCTTATACAGACATGAGGTGCAGTTTGACCTGTTTGACGGGCGCACCAACCATCGAACGTAGTTCGATAACGTCCCTACGGATTAGTCATAAATAAACAACACCGCAAACAAATAAATATCCACCCGCATAGCGGGTGGTTGTTCATTTTCGGGCATAGCCCTCTCTAAACTTGCTGCGTACAAGTACGCTG
>JAGBGV010000093.1 GCA_017935805.1 Clostridia bacterium
GTCCTTCGTCAACTGCAAGTGCCCCGTTTGCGGCAAGGACGCAAAGCGCGAGACCGACACCACGCCCCAGTGGGCAGGCTCGTCCTGGTACTTCCTGCGCTATATTGACCCCAAGAACGACGAGAGGCTTGCCGATTTCGACGAGATGAAGTATTGGCTTCCCGTTGACTGGTACAACGGCGGTATGGAGCACGTTACACGCCATATGATCTACTCTCGCTTCTGGCATCACTTCCTCTATGACATCGGTGTGGTTCCCGTTGATGAGCCCTACGCAAAGCGTACAGCTCAGGGCCTTATCCTCGGTCCCGACGGCGATAAGATGAGTAAATCCAAGGGCAATGTAGTCGACCCCAATGATGTTGTTGACGAATACGGCGCAGACGTACTTCGCGTGTACATCCTCTTTATGGGTGATTACGCATCTGCAACTCCGTGGAACGACAGCAGCGTTCGAGGATGCAAGAGATTCATCGACAGAGTTGCCGCTCTTTGTGATATGGTGAAGGGAACAGGAGCTACTCCGAAGCTTGAATCCTCATTCCATAAGACGATCAAGAAGGTTTCCTCCGACATCGAGGAGATGAAGTTCAACACCGCAATCGCGGCTATGATGACGCTTCTCAATGAAATCTACGACGAGGGTAGCCTTACAAAGGACGAGCTTGAGATCTTCGTATCTCTCCTTTGCCCGTTTGCACCTCACATCTGTGAAGAGATCTGGGAATCTCTTGGCAATAAGAAGATGCTCTCCGTTTCCGCTTGGCCCGTTCACGATGAGGCAAAGGCGAAGGACAGCGTAGTTGAAATCGCAGTTCAGGTTTGCGGTAAGCTGAAGAGCACGATCACCATTCCCGTAGATATTTCAAAAGAAGATGCGTTCGCCGCAGCCAAGGCTGACGAAAAGGTGGCAGCAGCTATTGCAGGCAAGCAGATCGTTAAAGAGATCTACATTCCAGGCAAAATCGTTAATATTGTTGCAAAATAATAGCAATTTACAAAACTTATTACAAAAAGATATTGACAAATTGATATTTTTACTGTATAATATCAGAAGGGTAAAAGATATATTTACCTTTGCTATAAGCGAAGGGAGGGAATACAAATGGCAGGAATCATCGTAAAGGACAACGAATCTCTTGATAGTGCTCTCCGCAGATTTAAGAGACAGTGTCAGCGTTCGGGCATTCAGGCAGAGCTTCGCAAGAGAGAGTGCTACGAAAAGCCCAGCGTAAAGAGAAAGAAGAAGTCCGAAGCAGCAAGAAAGCGTAAGTACAAGTAATTCACGCCTTGCTTTTTAGACAAACAAATTAAGGAAATCATCTACTTAGGTGATTTCCTTTTTTGTTTTCTCGAATTATTTGAAGTTCAAAATAAATTAACAGTGCCGTTAAAAAAACTGAGTAAAAGTGACACAAAAATTATGTATAATTAAAGTAAGCATAGAACTAAATGGATTAGGAGGAGGATTATGAAAAAACTTCTTCTGCTTATAAACCCCGTTACGGCAAGAACGACACTTGGTCCGCATCTTATGGATGTGATCGATTGCTTTATTAAAGGCGGTTACTCAGTATCAGTTCATATAACACAGCGTAAGGGTGAGACCCGCGAGATCGCGGCAACCATGGGCGAGAATTTCGACATTATTGTTTGTGTCGGTGGTGACGGAACACTTAATGAAACTGTTACAGGGGTTATGAGACTCACAAATAGACCGCAGATCGGCTATATTCCTGCGGGAACGACAAATGATTTTGCGACAAGCTGGGGAATACCAAAAAATCCTCTCGAAGCTGCTCGAAATATCGTATCTGGAAAGCCGAGAAAAACTGACGTAAGCATGTTCTGCGGCAGACCGTTTGTGTATGTTGCTGCGTTTGGAGCCTTTACAGAAGTGTCATACCAGACTCCGCAGCAGCTCAAGAACAGCCTCGGGCGGAGCGCATATATATTTGAGGGAATCAAAAGTCTTTCGACAATCCATCCTTGGAGGATGACCGTTGAATATGACGGCGGTATTATTAGCGGAGATTTTCTGTACGGAATGATCTCGAATTCAAAGAGCGTCGGAGGATTTGAGCTGAAGATGAAGGATGATATAAGTATTTCAGACGGACTGATGGAGCTTGTTCTCGTGCGTCAGCCCGATAATCCCGCGAACAATGCAAAGATGCTTACCGCTGTCCTGACGCAGGATATTTCGAGCGAGTATATCACTTTCGCTCACACGAAGCACGTATCCTTCACCTCCGATATTGCTATACCGTGGACAGTCGACGGAGAGTTCGGCGGACGCGTTCAAGGTGGAGAGGCAGATATTATCGGTCAGGCGATAGAGCTGTACTTGTAAAAAAAAGAAACTGCCGAAGCAGTTTCTTTTTTTATCTTTCTTCTCTGAAATAGGGTAGTCCAAGCGATGCTGGGGGCTGATTCTCGCGTTTCTTTTTGATGCTTGTTGCGATAAGAACGATTATCGTTACAACGTACGGGAGCATCTGAAGGAGGGGCGTTGCACTAATGTCGAGCTTGATACCGAGAAGTGTGGGAATACGCGAGCCTGCAAGATACAGCATACCGAAAAGAACGGATCCAATAATGCTTAAATGCGGACGCCAGAGCGTGAATATTACAAGCGCTACTGCAAGCCATCCGAGAGCCTCTACGCTCTTGTAAGCCTCATATGAGCCGGCATAGTCCATAATGTAGAAAAGACCGCCGAGAGCCGCTATGCCGCTTCCTACGCAGGTTGCGGTGTATTTATAAAGGCTGACGTTGATTCCGACTGCATCTGCCGTTGCGGGGTTTTCTCCGACCGCGCGGAGGTGAAGTCCGACGCGAGTGCGAGTCAGAATGAACGAGGCAGCGAGGGCAATCGCGATTGCGAGATAAACCATAACGCCGCAGTACTTGAGTGAAGAGGTGCTTTCCGCAAAAGGATAGCGGAAGTAGTCAAGCGCGTAGAGGTACTGCATAGCATTGATAGCCATACCGGACATAATGAACTTTGTTGTACCAACTCCAAACGTTGTCATTGCAAGACCGGTTACGTTCTGGTTTGCCTTGAGTGTAACTGTGAGGAAGCTGTAAATTGCACCCATGATAACACCGCCTACGAAAGCGGCAAGGATCGCGATTATTACAATAATGAAAGGCGGAAGATTTGAGCCGTGCATAAGCTTTATCGCAAGACAGCCGCACGCGCCGCCCATACACATGATACCGGGGATACCGAGGTTAAGATGACCTGCTTTTTCAGTGAGGATCTCACCCGTGCATCCGAGGAGGAACGTCATTCCGAGGGGAATAGACGTGAGTAAATAGTCAAGGAACTGATTCACTTTTCGCTACCTCCTTTTTTCTTTGTTTCACGGAATTTGAGCTGGTATCCGATGAAGAATTCACAGCCGATGATGAAGAACAGGACGATTCCGACAACCATATCGGGGAA
>JAGBGV010000094.1 GCA_017935805.1 Clostridia bacterium
CTGTCCATCAACTGCATATTACGTATTTTATATTTCTTGCGAATATCACGGACAATCAAAGTATTGAAAACATCAGCAATGTAATCATATTTGGCTTCTTGATCCTTATAGAGATAGGAGCCAGCCATGCCACCCTCAATCATATACTTATCAACGGCGGTATACTTGTCGCTGTAACCAAAATACTGCAAATATTCGCTGAACGAGAAAGGGAATACCTTGATTTCAAATGTTCTCCCTGTAAACAGCGTAGCAAGGTCAGAACTCAAAAGGAAAGCATTTGAGCCTGTAATATAAATATCAAATTTTTCGGATGCGTGCAGACCGTTGATTGATTTCTCGAAGTCGGTGCACATCTGAACTTCATCAATCAAAACAAAGTTCTCTTTGCCAGCTACATACTGAGAATTGATATAATCGTACAAAGGTCTGTATTCAAGCAGATGGTCAAACTCCGGTAAGTTGAAGTTGATCACGATGATGTTATGGTCGGGTACATTCTGTTCGATATAGTTCTTAAATGCTTCAAGCAGCTTGGATTTTCCGCTACGACGAACACCCGTGATTACCTTAATATCCGGAGTACCGATTACATTGATGAGTTTTTCTAAATATTGATTTCGAGTTATAAGTTTCATGACACATCACCTCGCATACAGTATTATACCACAACTCCTTACCAAATTCAACATAATTTCAAAAATGGTAAATTGAAAGTTTTAATAATAAACCAAAACGGAGTCGATTGACCCCGTTTTTTCTATTAAAATAAAAATTCAGTTTTTATCGCATCAGTGTTGTCCTCGGAGTATTCCAACTCCTCTGATATGATCCGTGCATAGTCGATGGCGCTATCAGCATCGCGATAGAGAATAAGGGAGGACAGCAACCTCTCACAGAAGCAGGCAAAGCCGAGGGACGCTGAAAACTCACTCTCGTTTGTGGCGGATGAGCAGTGCCTGTAGACAAAATACGCAAGTGCGCGCTCAAGTAACGGCTCATATTCCTCCACCGTTGAGAGATCGGAGCGATATACCGAAAACAGCTCCCGATGACTCTCGTCGAGGTATTCAAGTGAGTTAAGTAGCTCCACCCATTCGCTGTCGAGCAGGTCGGCGGGGAAAACATCAAATTCGGTGTAGATCTGTTTCAGTCGAATATTGTAAGGTACCGTGCGGTCACGGAGTATTTCAAATATTCTCTCGCGCTTTTCTACTGCATCAAATTCGGGTACGTCAAGGGAAGATTCCATCTCACCCACGCAGATCATTTGGTCATATTCATCGGAAGACAGAATGATCCTTGCCGCCTCCTCGCATGACAGCCCAAGTCCAGCCTCTTTGCCACGCGCTGTGTCATTGTAGAATCTCGGATGCTCGCGGCAGATGTCGCAGAGATAATCTTCACCAACATTTGCGATGATCCTGCACAGTCCTCGCTCGTCAAGATGCGGGCATCTTTCATCCTCGCACAGCTTAAAATGAGGTACTTCCTCTGCTTCGATACTGTTTTTTATCTCTTTGCCGTAGCCGCCGGAGAGGGAAGCATATTTTGACATAGTTGCGCTGTCTATGTCAATCTCCCAGCCAACGCAGCAGCTGTGTCTGCATCGGTCGGCAATGCATTTGAAGTTAGTATAGTATTTCGGTGCGCGGATCGTCATTTTTGTCCTCCGAAGAGCTTGAAGGCTGTCTCTGACATTACGTAGATATCTTTATTTGTTTTAATCTTGCCGCGGCTTGATA
Source organism: Clostridia bacterium (assembly GCA_017935805.1). The sequence continues at coordinate 1,746 of JAGBGV010000094.1, forward strand.
CGAATATTCCCTCGTCAAGTCCCGTGATTATTCCCGGCTTGCCTTTGATTACGACGATAACAGTCTCGTCCGCCTTGCGTTGTGGCTTTACAAGCACGCTTTCCACTCGGGACGGATTGGTGTATCCGCCGAATGGGTAGAGATCCTCACGGTAGACCGAGCCGTCGTCCTTGCAGTGTATATGAGTTGCTTTTGTTGCGGCAGCTCTTGTGATATACAGCACAAATTTCTGCCCGTCTTTGGTAAATTCGATCCTTTTTGTCAGTTCGTTTTCTTCTATTACTTTTCCAAATTTCTTGTAATACTCGTAAAGCGACAATCTGTTCTCGCTGACACACTCCATTACGTCTTCAACACCGCAATCAAGCACCTCGCATATGCGTGCAATCGTGTCAGTGGTCACAGTCTGATTTTTTGACATCTTAGCAATCACGCGTGAGCTGATTCCCGTAAGAGATGACAGCTCGGTTTTTGTTATGCCGCGGTCGATGAGCAGCTTCCACAGCCGTGAGTAGTCGATATACATAATTCCACCGCCTTTCTGTATTCAGTATATCACAGAAAAGCAACAATGTCAATAAATTTTACTATAGTAAAGATATTTAACAAAAACAAAGCCGAGGGAAGATCCTTCGGCTGATTATATTCAGTTTTACGCTTGCCCGAATCCGCAGACGATCTGTCCGCCGACGATCTCAATGCAGGCGTATGTTGGGTAGAGTCCTTTGCCGCAGGAGCCCGGGTTTATCATGCGAACGTGTCCCTCAAATGAACCGTCAATGGTGATGTCCTCTGCTTCGTGAGTGTGCCCGTAAAGAAGTACATCTGCTTGAGTCTCAATAGCACGGTCAGCGGCTCTCTGGTGAGTGGACTTAACATCGTACCTGTGTCCGTGCATGATGAGGAATTTCTTCCCGCCTACAGTAACGAGGGCTTCATATATCTGCCCTTTCATTTCGGGCGGTGCGGTGATACCGAAGTCGCAGTTGCCGAAAACGTAGTTGAATTTGACTGTTGGGAACTCATCCATTACGGAAAGCAGATCCCGTACCCCGTCGCCGAGGAAAAACACATGATCCACCCCACCTGCGTTCAGGTGCAGTCGGATATTGTCAGCGATATTCTTGGGGTTGCCGTGGGAATCGGAAAAAACAAGGATCTTCATAAACACTCCTGTGAGTAACAGAACGCTGTCTGCCGAATATAATGTTACAGATAACCTGTGACGGAGGGGACAAATGATCAACAAAGCGATGATAAACAAGATGCTGGAAATGCCTGACGAAAAGCTGGCGTCCATGCTGAAAATAGTGCTTTCGGCCTCGGGAATTGACCTTGGCGGAAAGAAGTTTGACGAGAAAAATGTGAGAAAGCTGCGCGCGCTGCTCCGGGAGGTGACTGACTCCGACATTGAGCGTGCCACTTATCTTATTGACAGATACAAACACGGAGGCTGAAATGAGCAGTACTGATAATATGCCCGATATTTCGGGGATGATAGAGAAGATCATGCAGAATCCCGAGTTTGCCGGCATGGTCAAAGAACTGCGAGGTGACGGCGGTACGGGAGACGTGCAGGGAGACATAATGTCAAAGCTGCCCGAGGTGATGGCAATGCTCTCTCCGATGCTTGGTGGGCAAGGAAAGCTGGGTGACGGTGGGCCAAAAGAAGAAAAGAGCGAAAAAAACAGCGAGATACGGCATCTGAAAAGTATCGACAGGTACGACAAGACTCGCGCGATGCGGCTTATGTCGGCACTCAAGCCTTATCTCAGTCCGGAGAGGTGCACCATGATCGACAAGTGTATGTCGGTGCTGCAGCTTGGGGATGTGATGACAGTGCTGCGCGGACTTGACGGGCTTAACAAAACCGACTGATAAGGGGGAGCTATGTACACAAGAAATTACGGCAAGCAAAGACGGTACAGTCCGCCGCCCGGGTACGCGGGAAGCACGATCAGCGGGGATGGTCAGGTCAAGCATCATTTGCCTGCGGACGAGGTGAAACGGCTCGCCAAAGAGGTGGCAGATGTAGATGACTTCCCTCGGGAAAGTTATGCCAAACCGTCTGAGAGCAACTGTGCAGAAGAAAAAACCGCAGTTGACATAGTGGCAAAAAAAGACAAGGATAACTCATCACTTCATGAACTGCTGAAAAGCCTGCGCGGGAGATTTGGCTCAGAGGAGCTGATTATCCTCACAGTAATGCTTCTGATAGCTCAGGACGGAATAGGAGCCGAGGTGCTGATACTTGCGCTTATACTTATAGCCGGATAGAAATACCCGGCTTTAGTTTATTGTGTTAAGCAGATCGCTGACTTCACGCACCAGTATTTCGATATCCTCTGAAGGATCGCTGTATTTGAAGTCGGCTGCAGGGGCAATTTCTCCGCCTATCACTATGCTGAGTGAAAGCAGATGAGTGTCTTTGTGAAAGCTGAATGTCATGCCGAGATCTGCTATCTTCGATACAATGGATGCAATCCGAGCAAAGTCACCGACGGGATGAGGCAATACGGAGAGAGAATCAATATCTCCCCATTCCGCTTCAGGAATAAGCTTGTCGGTGTATGTGGCTACTGTAATATCTGATGAGCCGGACATCCTTGTAAGCACAACGCTGATTGAATGATCAGAGGAGGCCATGCCGATTATTGCCATTGACATGAGCAGGAGAGCCACATAAGCTTCAAGAGGCATATCAATGAAAGCTGTGTCAGAACTCGTATCAAGTACGGGATCGTTTATGTGGAATTGCACCGTGGACAAGCCGAACATCGGATTTCTGTACAGATGCGAGAGTGTATGCTCTGTAACGGCACATATATCGCAGCGACGGTAGGTGCGCCTGTCTTCGAGTATTGCATCTGCCAGATAAGGTATGCGATTCAACGACAGAAATGCTTCGGAAGTAATTACTGTCGGTTTGTACAGGCGTTTATTCTTTGCATATAACAGCTCATAAACAATGCGGTTTGCGGCTTTATTGTAATAGCTTGAGGACGGTGACATGAAACGGTAGAATTCAGAAATATCGTTCGAGAGGAAGACCATCGTGTACTCTCCGCCGAGCAGTTGATTCTTCTCGCAGAATCCGTACATATATCCGGGAAAGCCTGTGAGACGCAAAACTTTGTACTCCATATTGCCACAGGAGGAATGATCGGCGCAAAAGTCGCGGAATGATTGGATCTCACCGCCGAGAGCCTTATTAAATGCGTCTCGCAATTCGTTCATATCGCTAGTGCCGCGAAAGGATGAGAGCACATCTATTTCGTCACAAAGATAACCGCAGTCAGTGAAGACCAGACATGGATTATTGTAGCTCATTATCAATACCAGGGCTTGTCGGATTTATCCGAATCTTCATTGCCGGGTGCATCAGGCTCACGGGAGGTTGTTTCGTCGCCGTAATAGTCTCCTGTGCTTGCGTAGGGATTAGTGGGCACATCAGTTTCAGGCGGCTCCGTTTCGTTGGTTGTTTCTTCTGTCTCAACAGGAGCGTTCTGATCGTATGCCATTTCCTCGGGGAGATAGGTGCCCATAATGCACACATTCTTAATATCGCTGTGGACGGAGGCTGTATATTCCGCGGCGGCTGCGGCGATGTTATCTCCGTCGATCACCAGTCGCATATTGTATACTGTGAAGCTGCCGAGAAGCGATGTGATATCGTGAGAAACTGATGAGAATATCTCAGTGGATGTTTTCATGTTCTCGGTAGGGAAATTGATACCAAGGAAGGAAACGGACGAGCCGATTATCTGAAGATGCTTTGCATAGGATGCTTCCAGGTAGTATTCAGCTGGGAGAGTCACGCCGATAAGGCAGGCAGACAGAGTGCGCTCATCACATTCGATGAGGTATTCGCGAAGTTCCAATGCGCTTTTGCGGTTGAATTCAGCTTCGTTATTAAGCTGTATCATCACTTCATCAAATCCAAATCCCGCAAGCTCTCCTATGAGAGTGCTGTCAATGACGGATGCTGATGCAGTGGCAGAGCTGCCGTGGGATGAAGGAATAACCGCGCACAGCCTCATTCTTTTGCTTTTTGCGGTTTTTATTGCTGACTTGATCATATCAAGCGTGGGATCAGATTCACTGACAGGGAGTCCGAGAAGAGTGCATTTTGCGGGAGAGGAGTAAATCAGTCCTCCGTTTTCACTGTCAAGGCGGAGCATCAGGGTGTCATAGTGGCCTGACAGCTCACCGATCTTCTCGGTCATTGACGATTCGTCTTCGTAATCTCTCACGTCAAAGGCTACTGCAAAGACAGAGGGGGCGGTTGTGCTTGTGATAAAATATTCTTCGGGTATTTCGGGAAGCGGCGGCTCTGTGTCCTCGGGGGTAAAGTTTTCTTCTTCATCAAGCTTGCTCGCTTTATCAAGCAAATGATGTCCGAGAAGTATGGTCAATACTGTTATCAGCACAGCGGCGAGCAGAACAAATAAGATTCTGAAGATGATCTTCTTTGCCTTACCGCCGTTGTTGAGTTTGATTCTGTATGATCTCATGAACTTACCTTCTTACTTTGTGGATTCGAGATTGAATATGGTGTAGTCCTTCATTTTGTCGGTTTCTGTTACGGTGAGAGTTTTGGAGTAAGCTTCCAGGATCAGATTGTACTGACCTCTTGCATATGAGTCTGCCAGGTCACTGAGGTTTTCGGTGATGTAGTCAGGATCCTTTTCATATCTTTTGATGATGCTGTAGCCTGCGTCGGTTTTTACGATTCCGCTGATTTCGCCGATCTCAAGAGCAAATGCGGCTTCCTCGAATGCTTCGTGGAGAGTACCGCGGCAAACATAATATCCGTCATCGTTGCCGAACATATACAGATCCTCGCCGAGTTTTTGCACGAGCTCATCGAAGTCCTGTCCGTTTTCAAGCTTTTCGAGGATACGACCCGCAAGAGCAAGATTTTCTTCATCTGTCTTGCCGTTGTCATCAGCAATGAGTATCTGCTTGACACGAACACATCCGTCGCCGTTCAGGATCTCTGTAATACCGTCCTCGTTATATACGATGTCACCGTTTTGTATCATCTTAGTCATGAGCTCCTCAGCTATAAGGTCATTACGAATGATGAAACGGTAGACTGCGTCGTTCATGTTGAGCTTGGCGAGATCTCTGACATAAGCATTGTAGTCGTATTCGTAGTTCTCATACATATTGTCCATCATAATGTCGAGAGTATCGGTGAAATATGTGTCGTCGGGAGAGATGCCGTATTCAGCAGCGAGAGAAATGGTGGTGTAAAGAGTAACGACTGTGTTCTTTGCGTCCTCCTCAAGCTGCTCAAGTAGTGCTTTACCCGCTTCGCTTTCCCAGTCAATATCGGGGTATGCAGCTTCGTAGTCAGCCTTGTGATTTAGTGCCGCATATCTGTATATTTCAAGAGGAACTGTATAATCTCCCACAGTCATCAGGACGGTTTTTTCTTCGTTTGAACTTTTTAGCACATCTTTGCTGTCACCGCAGCCGGTGAGGGACAAAAGAAGAGATGAGATCATCAGAACCGATATAATTAAAGACAGTAATTTTTTCATTTTTGCAAGATCCTTTTGCCGAGAAATAATTATTCATTATAATTATATCACCGTCTCGTGAATAGGTTGTGAACAGGTATGATTTTTTAGGTAAATAATGGAGACTTGTGCTTGGGTGTGAGAAATTAGAGTTGCAATTCTTCTGCCGCTGTGATATAATTTACACAAGAACGTAAAGAAAACAGGTGGAATAATTATGCCGGATCTTACATCAAGAGTTGATCTTCAAAAGCTGATAAATGAAAAGGGAATGAAGATTCTATATACTCCCGAAGACCCTCAGAGAATCATGATAAGCTCCTCCGACGTTAACCGTCCGGGACTTGCTTTGGCAGGATTCTTTGAGCATTTCGACCCAAAGCGCATACAGATAATCGGTAATGCGGAAGCAATGTATCTCAGAGAGATGGACGAGGAGCTCAGACGTGAGCGTCTCACTGACTTCTTGCGTCTCAGACCTGCGGCAGTTGTGGTTGCTCACGGTAACGAGATCGATCCTATACTGCTTGAGCTGGCAGAGTATTTCGAGGTGCCGGTCTGCTCAACTGAAGAAAATACAAGCGACTTTATGGCGGCGATAATCTCCTATCTCCATGTGCAGCTTGCTCCGCAGATCACACGTCATGGCGTTCTTGTTGAGGTGTACGGCGAGGGTATCTTCATTACAGGTGATAGCGGTGTAGGTAAGAGTGAAACAGCTATTGAGCTTATCAAGCGCGGTCATAGACTTATTGCAGACGACGCAGTTGAGCTTCGTAAGGTGTCGGACAAGACGATCGTCGGTCAGTCTCCCGAGATAATACGTTACTATATTGAGCTTCGCGGCATCGGTATTGTGGATGTACGCAGACTTTTCGGTATGGGCTCTGTAAAGGCAACCGAAAAGGTGGATATGATCATAAATCTTGAGCCTTGGGTAAACGGCAAGATGTATGACAGAATGGGCCTCGAGACGGAGTATACGGATATCATGGGTATTAAAATACCGACGACCACCATTCCCGTGCATCCCGGACGTAACCTTGCAGTGGTTCTCGAGATCGCGGCGATGAACAACAGACAGAAAAAGATGGGCTACAACACTGCTGAGGAGTTCAACAAAAAGCTTCTCGAGAGCATGGGAGTAACTGACGATACTCTTTAACAGCAACCTCCGAACCTGTCATTGTGATTTCGCATAAAAATTTTTATCACAGCTAAATTAAACTGTTGAAAGATGAGATTTTGTGATCTGCACGATGTTTATTGTTGAAAACAGTTAGGTGTTATGATATAATTTAATTGCGGAAAGATTTTTTCGAATAATCTGAAGTTTAACTACACAGAGTAGATACTGAGGCGTCAAGTGTCGGCGGAACGGGGAGTTGTCCGCTGAACGAAAGCTTATCCTGCCGGGATGAGCTGCGGTCACGGTATCGCATCCCGCTGTCATTAACAGAGCCTATACACTCTCATAAATGTGCAAGCGGAATTATATCTGTCCGCAAATATTTATGGGAGGTTTTGGTTTATGCACAAAAATCAAACTGTAAGACTGATTACATTCACCGCTCTGCTTGTTGCACTGGGAGTGGTTCTTGACAGGCTGTCGGTGCTCAATCCCGGCTGGAAGATAGGCTTTGGCTTTATTCCGGTGGTGATCGCAGCTATACTTTACGGACCTGTTATTGCTGCAATTGTGTACGGGTTGTCCGACCTTATTGCGGCGCTGCTTTTGCCGATCGGACCCTATTTCCCCGGATTTACCCTTTGTGCGGCATTGATGGGTGCGGTGTACGGCATTTTCCTCTACAAAAAGAACGAGGCTTCCGACATGCCATTTTCAGTTGGGCTGAAATGGAAGAAGATCTCGTTCTTCGGAAATATTGTACCGCCGACTGTGATAAACAGCCTGATAGGGCTTTTCATCAACACCGTTTGGGTAAGCATACTGTATGAATCCAAGGCATATTGGGGCTGGTTCATGTACCGCTTGCCTCAGTACGCTGTGCTAATTCCTTTGAATCTGGTGCTTATCCCGGCGTTGCTTCATCTTTCCGAAAAGCTAAACAAGTTCACCTCAAAGAAGGTACGATAATGACATACGAAGAAGCTCTCGAATATATACACTCTGTCACCTGGAGAGGCAGTCGCCCGGGACTTGGCAGAATAACCGAGCTGTGCCGACTTCTCGGAAATCCCCAGGACAGCCTTCGATTCATTCACATTGCAGGTACAAACGGCAAGGGATCTGTGTCCCGAATGATCTCGTCAATTCTTGAGAAAAGCGGATATAGAGTAGGACTGTTTACTTCACCTTTTGTTGAGAGATTCAATGAGCGCATCATGCTTGACGGACGTGACATTTCGGACGGTGACTTAGCATCTGCGACGGAGCACGTTAAGCAGTTTGCTGAAACAATGACTGATCTGCCGACGGAGTTTGAGCTGATCACTGCAATTGCTCTTGTTTATTATAAGCGCAAAAGCTGCGACTATGTGGTACTCGAGTGCGGACTCGGCGGACGGCTTGACTCAACCAATGTTGTCAGCACGACCGTTTTGTCTGTGATCACAGGCATCGCACTTGATCATATGGAGCTGCTTGGCGACACAACGGCAAAGATCGCGGCAGAGAAGGCAGGCATCATAAAGCCCGGTGTTCCCGTTATCTTCGGTGAAGGAGATGACGCTGCCGAGACGGTTGTCCGCGAGAGAGCAGAGGAGCTGGGTGCTGAATACCGACGCACGGACTTTTCGGCGATCGGCAACATTACATCCGATCTTGAAGCCACTTCATTCACCTTTGAAGGCAGACCGGTGCGGATCAATCTCCACGGACTGTATCAGACAAGAAATACCGCTACGGTGCTGACTGCTGTGGATGTTTTGCGAAAAAAGGGCGTCCTGATTCCTGATACCGCAATTAGTCAAGGACTTGACGCCGCACGTTGGAGCGCGAGATTTGAGATACTTCGCCGTGATCCTCTCGTGATATACGACGGCGCACACAACATACAGGGTATTGAGGGTGCGGTGGAAAACATCAGACACTATCTCTCCCCAATGACGGAGGACGGACGTGTTGTGCTGCTTATGGGAGTCATGGCTGATAAAGAGCACAGGAAAATGATCGAAATGCTCGCTCCGCTGGCAGCTCATGTATTCACAGTAACCCCGCCAAACGCACGGTCTCTTGACAGCGCAGGAGTTGAGGACGAGTTTGAATCCTTCGGTGCTGTAGCTGAGGCATTCTCTGTGCTTGAGGACGGAGTGGAGGCGGCTGTAAAATATGCATCTGTCACGGGCAGACCTCTTGTTTGCCTCGGATCACTTTATATGTACGCTGACGTAAAGCGTGCGGTACGAAAATTAGATTTGATTAAGCAGGAGGCTTAATGAAAAAAGCGCATTTGTTAATATCTGTTTTGCTGCTTTTGGTTCTGACATCTTGTACGCTTGCCGATAAAATTGCGGACAAGCTTGGATTTGATACTTACGACTACATGGCTGAGACTGTGATTGCCACCCATGAAACGGACGGGGAGATTGCTGACACGGTTGAGGATATTCTTGAGATCCTTGTGACCGACTCCACTCACCTTGCCACATTTGATAACATGGGAGACGCTATCAAGGCATACAACGATGCGGTGCTGACACATATGCTTGAGACGGGCTACTCCAAATATTCGGGGAACGTGGACCTGATAAACAGAGCTATCGCGGCGTATCCCGAATACAGCATTACGCAGATTATTCCACAGGCGGAGTTCGAGGCAACTATGTACCAATACTTTGGAGGAGACGTGAAGATTACTCACCGCGACGGTGAGAGATTCAAATACCTCTCAAAGGTATCTGCGTACATCTCATCGGTGGCACCTACTGAAAGCGGACTTCATCCCGAGGTGACATATCTTGCGGAGACGGAGAAGACTTACAGAGTCAAGTTTATTGTTACCGCAGATGAGGGCGGAGTAGACTCACCCGAGTATTTTGCGCTCATTATCAAGCGAGACGACGGAACCCATTATATAAAAAAGCTGCTTGACGGCAGTGAAGTTGAAGGATAAATTATATTTACATAAACGAGGTTTAATTATGAAGGCAGTAGTAACCGTAGTAGGACGTGACACAGTCGGTATTCTTGCTAAAGTCAGTGCGTCCTGTGCAGAGCATAACGCAAATATTATTGATGTAACACAGTCTGTTATGCAGGAGCTGTTTACCATGGTAATGCTTGTTGACATTACTGACATCAAGGGAGATTTCTCTGATCTTCAGAACACTCTCTATGCACTGGGTGACAGCATCGGCATGAAGATACATGTAATGCACGAGGATATCTTCAATTCCATGCACAACATCTGATATCGAGGTCATATATGCTTAACACAAAGGACATTCTTGAAACGATCCGTATGATCGACGACGAAAATCTCGACATACGTACAATTACAATGGGCATTTCTCTCCTTGACTGCGCGGACAGCGATATACATAGATCCGCTGACAAGGTTTACGACAAGATCTGCAGACTGGCGGAGAAGCTCGTTCCCACAGGATGCGACATCGAGAAGATGTACGGTATTCCGATTATTAACAAGCGGATTTCCGTTACTCCTATCTCAATGCTTGCGGCTGTATCCGGCGGCGACCCCGTTATCTACGCAAAAACTCTTGAACGTGCGGCTCATACAGTAGGCGTCAACTTTATCGGCGGCTATTCTGCGCTTGTACAGAAGGGCTTTGCGGCAGGAGATAGAGAACTCATCCGTTCCATTCCCGAGGCGCTGGCTGTAACTGACAGAGTTTGCTCATCCGTTAACATCGGCTCAACAAAGGCAGGCATCAATATGGACGCGGTTGGCATGATGGGCGGTATCATTCTTGACGCGGCAAAGCTCACTAAAGACAAAAACTGCATGGGAGCTGCAAAGATCGTAGTATTCTGCAACGCACCTGAGGATAACCCCTTTATGGC
>JAGBGV010000095.1 GCA_017935805.1 Clostridia bacterium
AGGAGTATTGGTGAAGTTGATATCCCAGCTAAGAGCGTTTCCGGGACCTTGACCGAAAGCCAGAGGCAGGATCAGACCGCAGATATAGGAAACGATCTTGTCGCCGTGCTTTGTCAGCAGGAACATAATTATGGTAATTCCGATGCCGACGAATGCCTGAAGCATATATGTGCCGCCCTGCAGCGCACCGAATTCAACCACCTGAGACGGGGAGGTCTTGTGAGTGCTCTTTTCCGTCTTGAGTGTCATTGCCGCAAAGCCGATCGCCAAGCAATGGTATGTGATGACCTGCATAAGGCGGTTGTCAACAAGGAAGAAATCGAACTGCTTGCAAATAATATTAGCAATCAGAAGCAGAGTACCGCCGAGAAGTGCTGACGGGATAAGGCACTTGCGGAACAGAGGAATTGTTCTGCGAAGCACGTTGCCCAGCATCAAAAATATCAGAAGCAGACCGAGCTGCACTAAAAATCCCCAAACGGCGTCATAATTGGCCATTGTGAAATCCCAACTTGGGGTTGTATCCATAAATTCAACTCCTTATTGCGAGAGATAGTTTTGACTCTGAAGAAAGCCCGGATCCAATGAGACTTATATGCCAAGGAACAGCTCGCTTTCCTCACCTTTTTTGATATTCTTATATCGGTAGTACATATGTACATATTTCAGCGCGTTGAAACGCTTGTCGCTCTTGATCTGATAGAGATGCTCACCGTAGTAAATGTTCAGCTTGTTCTTTCCAAGCACTACTACCGCTGACACCGAGTCAAAGTGAAGCTGCATCTCGCCGTCTCCTGTGCCAAGGACGATATTGTCGCCGTAAAGAGCGATTTTTGCGTCGTCACAGATAGGCAGCTTGTTTTTGTAAACGATAACCTCGGAAAGCGCACCTCGCTCCTCGTAAAGGGGGGAGTCGGTGTGAGCAGCTGCATCAAAGCGGTTCATGAAATCCGACTGATAGTCATACCAATCGTTAACAAAGTGGAACGGGAACTCTCCCTCCACTCCCACAAGCTCCTTTTTTGATGTATATCTTGCGCAAAGTCCGCATTTTTTACAGCTTACAGTATCGTTGTGACTTTCGAATTGGCTGAGTCCGCATTTCGGGCAGACATAAATGGCACGTTCAAGATATTCAGCTGATTTTTTGTGTCGAAATTCACCGTCTGCCACAGCTTCGTTAACGTAAAGGCCGTTTTTGATGCGCTCATACAGCTCGTCATCCGACATAGCATCGAATTCTTCCGGTTCAATAACCTCGGAAACGTAGCCTGTCATCTTGCCCCGTCTTACAACGTCACTCCACCTGGGGTGAACACCGTAGCCGCCCTCGATCCTGAACAAAGCGATTGGCATAGCCAGCTTTTTCGCAAGAGAAACAATGGAGGGGCTCATGTATTCGGTCTTTCCGCTGTATGTGCGGTTTCCCTCGGGAGCTATGGCAATTGTGCCGCCCTCTTTTGCAACCTTGATGCAATTGAGCACCGCACGCACGTCAGTTGTCTGCTTCTTTATGGGAATAGGCGCTACAAGATACTTTATCAAAGCGGACAGCCATCCCTTCGAGAAAAGATCCTCGCTGGCAACGTAATAAATAGGTCCGCGGAATGCAAGTCCCACAAAGAACTGGTCAAAAGCAGTCTGGTGATTCATAAGCACCAGATACTGTCTGTTCCCCTGCTCGCGGAATTTCTTCACCTTTATACCGTATTTTATCCGAGAGTACGGACCGAGAACAATACGCAAGATCTCCGTCACGATCCTGTGGCGAAATCGCATCCATTTTTTCTTTCTATTATTCTTTGCCATGGTATTACCTGCCAAATTACTTCGATTTTTCAAACTATTCAAGTTATTATATCACAAATCATCAAAATATGCTATAGTTTTTTGAAATTATCTCATATAACTGTATGATGAATACGGGCGTCGGATGCAAAGTCATATTTCCACCCACATACATATTCGATTAGTACAAAGTTTTAACGATTTGTTCACGAAAAATCATAGTGTGCGGATGTAAGTTTGAGATATAATTTTTATAGAAATATTTTGTCGATATGCGGAACTTTTCAGCCGCAAAACTCGTCATGTATATATAACCACAATTTTTCCCACGGAGACCGCATGATGAAAAATAAAGTCCTCCGCTGCCTTTCATTGACCATGGCAGCTTTAATGATAATTCCCCTTGTGGGATGCCGACCCGCTGACCCTGATGGGCCCGATAAAAACGACGAAACAAAGGAAACGGGTGGAGTAGTCTTTCCTTGGAAGGATGAGACTGATGCACCGGAAACAGATCCGCCGATAATTGAGACCGATCCCCCCGCCACCGAAACAACGCCTCCCGAAACCGAGCCGCCGGAGGATGAATCATACCCCGCGCTGAAGAGCGAGAGCGGCGAATACTACGATTACGGCAACGGAATAATCCGTGTTGACAGCATGGCGTTTGAGGAATACGGATTTGAAGAGCCTGCCGCAGAAAAGTATTCAGCCATAATTAATTATGTTGCAGAGAAGCTGAAGGACCGCACCACGGTCTACTGCATGGCACTTCCCACAGCCATCGGCATTGTGCTTCCCGACGATATTGCGGCGATCTTCCCCAGATATACCGATCAGAGTGCAGCGGCACAGCGGTTGTATGACAAAATGTCGGATGACGTGGTTACGGTAAACTGCCACCACAATTTGCTCAAGCATCGGGATGAGTACCTGTATTTCCGCACAGACTTCCATTGGAACGGACCTGCAGCCTACTACGCTTACGAGGCGTTCTGCAGCGAAAAGGGAGTTAAGCCTTACACCCTTGATCAGCGTGAAAAGGTAGAATTTGACGGATTCCTCGGCGCGCTTTACAGGAACAACTGCGGAGAGGACCCCATCCTCAGCGAAGCTCCAGACACAGTTATCGCCTACAAGCCATACTCAAAGACCGCCACCATGCAGTACACCGACAGACAGGGCAACACCTACAACTGGAGCATAATTGCCGACGTCAGCTCATGGGGTGCGGGCTCAAAATACAGCACCTTTGCCGGCGGTGACAGTCCCTTCGCGGTATTCACTAACCCTGAGGTTAAGGACGGCTCCGTATGCATCATCGTCAAGGAATCCTACGGAAACGCACTGCTCCCATATCTCGTTGACCACTACAGCACCGTTTACGAGATCGACTACCGTTACTGGGAGGGCAACCTCATTGAATTTGCAGAGGAGCATAAGGCAGACGACCTTATCTTCGCTAACAACATGTCAATGCTTCGCTCGGTCTATCTGATCGGTATGCTTGAAGAGATCATAAAGTAAAATATACAGCACAAAACCTCCCCATCTGCGTCATGCATTTGGGGAGGTTGTTTTTTATTGATTTATGCCTTTCTGACAAACAGTACGCCGATGGTGCTTCTGCCGCAATGGGAGGAAATAGTACAGCCTGCACGAGTTATGTGTACGTTAGCTGTGGGGATTATTTTCTTTACCTTTGCAACACAGGACTCAAGGAAGTCTCTGTCAAGTCCCGCGTGAGTTACGAAAATACAGAAATCCTCAACATTTGAGCCGTCGCCAAGTCTGTCAGCGATATATTTGAGCACGTTCATGTCAAACTTACCGCGGTACTTCTTGCCCACCATCATCTTGCCTTCGTGAACAGCAATGCAGGGCTTGAGCTGAAGAAGATTTGCACCGAATGCGGCAACAGC